>DPCD01000181.1:0-3206 GCA_003516765.1 Clostridiales bacterium
CAGAGCTTTATTTCCGTCGGCAATATCATTCTGCAGGGCGTGATCAACACCTTCGGCTCCGGCGTCATCGCGGGCTACTCCGCTGGCGTGAAGCTCAACAACCTCGTCATCACCTCGTTTACCACGCTCGGAAACGGCATTTCCAACTATACCGCGCAGAACATCGGCGCAGGAAAGCTGTCCCGCATCAAAGAGGGCTTCCGTGCGGGCTTGAAGCTCGTCTGGGCGCTGAGCCTTCCGATGGCGCTTTTGTACGTGTTCGGCGGCAGAGCGCTCATTCACGTGTTTATCGACGCGCCGACCGAGACTGCGATGCAGACGGCGGTCTTGTATCTGCGGATTTTGTCGCCGTTTTACTTTGTCGTCTCGGCAAAGCTGGTCGCAGACGGCATTCTGCGCGGCGCGGGCGTGATGGGAAAGTTCATGGTCTCGACGTTTACAGATCTGATTCTGCGTGTGGCGCTGGCGGTGGTGCTGGCGAAAACGGCGCTCGGCTCGGCTGGCATCTGGTGCGCCTGGCCCGTCGGCTGGACGGTCGCGACATTCTTGTCGGTGCTGTTTTATAAACAGGGCTACTGGAACCGCACGCAGGAAACGGTATGAGGGGTTTGACCGGAGGAGGTTTCCATGGATATCTGGCAGGAGCTGTATGAAAAGGCGCGGGCGCAGTACGGACCGCAGGAGGTTTCGCCGTTTGTTTACGCGCATCATGTGGTCTGCGCGCTGGAAAGCGAAAACGGGGGAATTTATACGGGCTTCTGCATCGAAAGCTGCTCGGGCGTGATGGACCTGTGCGCCGAGCGCGTCGCTGCGCTCAACATGTACCTGCAGAGCGGGCAGACGGTGGTCAGGCGCCTCATTGCCTTCCGCGACAGACCGCCCTATGGCGGCGGCAGCGGCATGCCCTGCGGTGCGTGCCGGGAATTCTTCCTCCAGCTGTCGGAAAAGAATCGCGACATGGAAATCCTTGTGGATTTTGAGACGCGCGAAACGGTCCGGCTGGAGTCGCTGGTCCCCAACTGGTGGGGCTGGGAGCGCTACGAGCAGGCAAAGAAAGCATAGCATGTACGCAGACGGCGGTCGAAGCTTTGGAAGCGGGCTTCGACCGCCGCTTTTCTGCTTAAAAGCGCAGCTGCCGGATAAAAAAGCGTGAAAAACCGGGGAGAATATGGTATCATAAAAACAGAAATCAGGAAAACGGGAAAGGAGCGGCGGCATGGGCAAACAGAATCTTCTGAGCGTTGTGGTCGCAGACGATGAGCAGGAGCTGCTCGGTGCAGTCTGCCAGCTGATCGACTGGGAGGGCATCGGCTTCCGGCTTGTCGGCAGGGCGAGCAACGGACTGGACGCTTTGCAGCTGGTCGAAGAGCTGCAGCCGGACTTTTTGCTGACGGATATCCACATGCCATTCATCTCCGGCACGGCGCTTGCCGCGCAGGTCAAGGCGGTGCAGCCGCTGATTCAGGTGGCGTTTCTGAGCGGCTACGACGAGTTTGAATACGCCCAGCAGGGCATTGCCTGCGAGGTGATCGCGTATCTGTTAAAGCCCATTTCCATGGCGCAGCTGACGCAGGAGCTGATTGAAATTCACCGCAGAATCGAAAAGAAGCTCTCCGATTTTTCCGCTGCCCGGCAGGATTCGTCCAACCATCAGGCGGTTGCGGCGGCAATGCTGCTCGACTGCTACTTCTATACCGGAGCGGAGCAGAACCGCAGCGCCCTTGCGCGCATGGGGCTCGATGCCGATAGCATCCGGGGCATCACCGTGGCAGCGCTTTCCCTGGAAGAAGGCACGCAGGAGACGCTCTGCCAGACAGCGCTTGGCGCGGCAGAAAAGTTTCTCTCGCGGCAGTATCCGTGCCGCGGCTTTTGCAGCGGCGGGCGCATTATGCTGCTTCTGACATCGGATACGGGCTTTTTGCAGCTGCATGCTGCCATCGACGAGCTGCGCCGGGCGCTGCACCGGACGCTGCAGCTGACGGTCAGCGCCGGTATCAGCAAGGAGCATGCGCCGGATGCGGATTTCTATGAGGCATATAAAGAGGCGATGGAAGCGCTCCGGATTGCCGAGGGTGAAAGCGGCTTCTGCGCGTCGGACGCTATGGGCAGCATGGACCAGCTCTGCGGAAGAGTGCTGCAGATCATCGATAAGGAATATATGGACGAGGCGCTGACGCTGCAATCGGTGAGCGACCGGCTGCATGTGAGCGCAAGCTATCTGGGACCGAACATCAAAAAAAGCGCGGGCGATACGTTCATCAATCTTCTGATTCGCAAGCGGATGGCAGTGGCGCTGAATTTACTTGAAAACAGCGACAGCCGCATCGCAGAAATTGCCCGCCGCTGCGGCTACCCGGACCAGAGCTATTTTGGCTATTGCTTCAAAAAATTCTACGGGCTTTCTCCGGCAAAAATGCGGCAGGAGCGCGAGCGGAAGGGAGACCGGGCATGAAGAAAAAGAGCCTCAGTATGAACCAGATCATGATCCTGTCTCTGACGGCGATCGTGGTCGGGATTCTCGGGTGCGCGATTGCGTTCTTTCTGCGGACGTATCAGCAGTCTCTGATCCGCAACGCGCAGACCGACGGCAGGCGCACCATTTCTCAGGTGACAAGCACGGTCGACAGCTACCTCGGAGACATGAACAACGTCATGGAGATTCTCGCTTCCGAGCTGGTCACGCCGTCGGAGGACCGGGAGCATTTTTTCGATACCTTTCTGAAAATCCGCCCCGATGTCGTCGCCGTGACCATTTACGACGAGACGGGGCATCTGATGAGCTGCTACAGCCTGGATCACGAGGTGCGCCCGGTTGTTCTGGAAAACCTGTCGTTCAACCGGACAATGCTGGACGTCTATCAGGACGGCTATGTTTCCGCACCGCACGTCATGTCGCTGTTCAAGGGCTACTATCCGTGGGTCGTGACGATCATCCGCCCGGTGGATGCAGGCAAATGGGAAAAGTGGGTGGCAGTCGATATCAGCTGCAGCAACATTTCCTCCTATATCAACGGCATCGGCATCGGGCAGCGCGGCTACTGCTTCCTGGAGGACATGCAGGGAAACATCGTCTACCATCCGCAGCAGCAGCTGATCTATTCCGATCTCAAGCAGGAAAATACCGCGCTCATTTCCTCGCTCGACGATGGCAGCCACGTGATCGGCACCATGATCTACACCGTCCAGACGCTGACGAGCGGCAACTG
>DPCD01000181.1:3417-3636 GCA_003516765.1 Clostridiales bacterium
GAGCTATGTGCAGGATATCATCACCGACAGCCTGCGCGAGATTGCCCAGCTGCTCGGCGCGGCGGCGATTGCGATTGTGGCAGCAACGCTGGCGGTGAGCGTGCTGTTTTCCAGAGTCCTCTCCCGCCCCATTCACGACCTGATTTCCGCGATGGAGGCGTTCGAGAAAAACGCAGATAACTTTGTCTACGAGCCGGTCTCCGGCGTGCGCGAGGTGCA
>DPCD01000181.1:3948-7520 GCA_003516765.1 Clostridiales bacterium
CAGATCAACCCGCATTTTCTTTATAACACGCTCGACTCCATCTCCTGGATGTGCGAGCAGGGGAAGAACAAGGACGCCGTTGTGATGGTAAACGCGCTGGCGCAGCTGTTTCGCATCAGCATCAGCAAGGGACACGAGCTGATTCCCATCCGCAGTGAGGTGCAGCACGCGAAGAGCTATCTGCAAATCCAGTCTGTGCGCTACAAGGACCAGTTCTCTTACCGCTTTGAGGTCGACGAGAGCTGTCTGGATTACCTCTGCAACAAGATTACGCTCCAGCCGATCATTGAAAACGCAATTTACCATGGCATCAACGGTCTGGTCGATGAGGGAGAGATTATCATCCGCATCGAGTCGCGGGGCGACGATATTCTTGCGACCGTCGAGGACAACGGCGTCGGCATGGAGCCGGAACAGATCGAGGCGATTTTCCGCCGCAGCGATACAAAGTCCGGCATCGGCATCAAGAACGTCAACGACCGGCTCAAGATCTGGTTCGGCGACGCTTACGGCATCACGATTGAAAGCGAGCCCGACTGTGGCACGCGCGTCATGGTGCGCATGCCCAAAAAGCAGAAGGAGTGAGACGATGAAACGAAGAATGCTGGCGCTGTTTCTGGCGCTGTTTCTGGGAATCGCTCTGACGGGCTGCGCCGATGTGCAGAGCAATAACGGTCCTTATAAAATGTATCTGATTGCAAAATCGACGACGACCGAATTCTGGAAATCTGTCTTCGCGGGTGCGAACGCGGCAAAGTCGGAATATAACGTCGACCTGACCGTGCTGGGACCGGACACAGAAGAAAATTATGAGGCGCAGAACGAGTATATCCGCCAGGCGGTAGCAGACGGAGCGGATGCGATTGTCTTTTCTGCCATCAGCTACACAAAAAATGCACAGGCGATTGACGAGGCAGCGGATGCAGGTGTGAAGGTCGTCGTGATTGACTCGGATGTGAACTCTAGCGGTGTTGTTGCGCGCATCGGAACCGACAACGTGCAGGCAGGGCGCATGAGCGCAAACGCAGCGCTGGAACCAGACGAGCTGGATTCGATCGTGGTCGGCATTGTCAACTGCGACGTGGAGACGCAGAACTGCCAGGAGCGCGAGCGCGGATTTCGGGTTGCGCTGGCGGAAGACCCCCGCGTGCAGGACATTTATACTGTAAATGTGCCGACCGATGCGGAGCTGGCGCGGCAGGCGGCGCGCGGGCTCCTGCTGGAGCATCCGGATATCAATGTGCTGGTCGGCTTCAACGAGCCGTTGGCGGTCGGCACGGCGCAGGCGGTCGACGAGCTGGAGCTGAACGGGCAGGTGCGCGAGATTGCCTTCGACACGAATCCTGTCTGCGTGGAGCTTTTGCAGAAGGGCGCCGTGTCGGCGCTCATTGTCCAGAATCCCTACGCGATGGGCTATCTCGGCGTGGAGACGGCGTGGCGGAGCCTGCAGGGCGAGCGCTTTGATGCAAGCAGCCTGATCAACACTCCGACGACAACCATCACGCGCGAAACCATGTTCACGATTGAAAGCCAGAAGGCAATCTTTTCGTTTGATTGAGAGATGCGCAGACTGTCCACGGCAAGTGGACATCTGCGCATCATGAAAAATCAGCCGGAAAGATACAATATTTTGCCGATACCGAACAAACAGGAACGAAGTGGGAAACAAGCTGCTGGTTTTTGTGAAAAGTGACTAAAATTATGCGAGCACTTTTGACGTGCGAAAAAATTTCGAGAAAAAAGAAATCCAAAATTCGATATACGAACGCGCACACGCCTGTTACAATGGGTATGTACTTGAGGTGCGGGCAAAACCGCGCCGGATGGTAAAATTTTTGAATGGAGGAATTCCTGAGATGAAAAAGATCATTGCATTGCTTCTTGCTCTGACCATGGTGTTTGCCTTCGCAGCCTGCGCAGCGAAGACCGAGACTCCCGCTACGACGGAGACCACCACGACGGAAACCACGACTACCGAAGAAACCAAGACCGAAGAGACCCCCGCTGCTGAGACGACGGACGAAGTCAAGACCTACAAGGTCGGCGTCGCCATCTATCAGTTCGACGACAACTTCATGACCCTCTATCGCAACGAGCTCAAGAGCTACATGGAGAGCCTGCAGACCGACACCGTCAAGTACGACATCACCATCGTTGACGGCAAGAACGACATGGCGACCCAGACCGAGCAGATCAACAGCTTCATCACCCAGGGTGTGGACCTGATTATCTGCAACCTCGTTCAGACCTCCTCTGCCGACACCATCGTCAACAAGGTTGTTGACGCCGGCATCCCGCTGGTTCTGATTAACCGTGAGCCTCTGGCATACGACGCCGACGGCAAGCCCCTGGACGAGGCTTACGAAGGTATCCTCAACAACCCCGGTGTCTGCTACGTCGGTGCTGACGCTCGTCAGTCCGGTACGTATCAGGGCGAAATCGTCGCAGCTCTGCCTGACAAGGGCGACGCAAACGGCGACGGCGTTGTCTCCTACGTTATGATCGAAGGCGACCCCGAGAACATCGACGCACAGTATCGTACCGAGTTCTCTATCAAGGCTCTGGAAGATGCAGGCATCACTGTTGAGTGCCTCGACGACCAGGTCGGCAACTGGGCAACTGACAAGGGTCAGCAGATTGCTGCAAACGCTCTGTCCGCTCATGGCGACAAGATCGACGTGATCTTCTGCAACAACGACGGCATGGCGCTCGGCGCAGCTGCTGCAATCACCGCTGCAGGCCGTACGGTTGGCGAAGACATCTACCTGCTCGGCGTTGACGCTCTGGAAGAGTGCCAGGAAATGGTCAAGAACGGCACCATGACCGGTACTGTCCTGAACGACCATGTCGGTCAGTCTCACAAGGCTGTCGACGTTGCTGTCCAGGCTCTGAACGGCGAAGCCATCGACAACTACTACTGGGTTGACTACGTAAAGGTTGACGCTTCCTACTTCGGCTAATCTCTGAATCTCAGGGGGTGTTGCAAATGCAACACCCCCGTATCGTTTCGTAATTTATTGAATGGAGGCATTAAGGGTATGTCTGAATTTCTGTTGGAGATGCGCGGGGTGTGCAAATCCTTCCCGGGCGTAAAGGCTCTGGATCATGCGCAGCTCCGCCTCCGCCCCGGCACGGTTCACGCCCTCATGGGAGAAAACGGCGCGGGAAAATCCACACTCATGAAGTGCATGTTCGGCATCTATAAGATGGACGAAGGCGAAATCCTCTTTCACGGCGAAAAAGTTACCATCCATGACCCCATGGAAGCATTGAAAATGGGCATTGCCATGGTGCATCAGGAACTCCAGCCAATTCCGGCACGGACCATTGGAGAGAATATCTTCCTGGGCCGCTACCCGATCAAGAAGGTGCTGGGTCTGATCCCCACGGTCGATCATAAAAAAATGTACGAGGACACGGCGGCGCTTCTCAAGCGCGTGCGTATGGACTTTGATCCGAAGGCGCAGCTCGGAACGCTGAGCGTGTCGCAGATGCAGTCGGTGGAAATCGCGAAGGCTGTTTCCGCGAACTGCAAGGTTCTGATTCTGGACGAGCCGACCTCCTCTCTGACG
>DPCD01000181.1:7724-7929 GCA_003516765.1 Clostridiales bacterium
ACGAGCCGACCTCCTCTCTGACGCAGAACGAGGTTGAGGCGCTGTTCCGGATTGTGGACGATCTCAAGGCGGAGGGCGTTGCGATTGTCTATATCTCGCACAAGATGGACGAAATTCTCCGCATCAGCGACGAAGTGACCATCATGCGCGACGGTCAGTATATCGGTACCTGGGAGGCAAAAGAGCTGACCACCGATATGATCAT
>DPCD01000093.1:0-176 GCA_003516765.1 Clostridiales bacterium
CGCTTGTTGACAATCGGAATGCCGAACTCGCGCTCAATGGACTCGCCCGTCTGGACGAGGTTTTCCGCCTTATGGCAGATCTTATCGTAAATCTTTTCGCAGCAGCGCCCGACGTCCTCGCTCGCGCAGTCGAGCAGCGAGATGCCCATCGTAATCGTGCGGATGTCGAGATGCTG
>DPCD01000093.1:403-3610 GCA_003516765.1 Clostridiales bacterium
TTGTCGATCATATCGATCGCATCAATGACCTTCTGTAAACTCGGCATGGCGGCACCTCAAAGCTTATACATCGCGTCGAACATGTCCTCGCGCTGGATGCGGATAGAAAGAGTCTTGCCCTCCGCGCAGGTTTTCAGAAGCTCCGAAACCTCATCGAGCGGCTGCTTGCAGCCGGACAGGTCCGTCACCAGCATCATGGTAAAAAAGCCGTCCATGATCTTCTGGCTGATTTCAAGAATGTTGATGTTGCAGGCGGCAAGCTGGCTGCACACGTTTGCAATAATACCAACCTGGTCCTTGCCGACAATGGTCACAATTGCTTTCATTTGTCTCCTCCGCTTTTCTTCGGCGGGCAGTATCTGCCCATTGCCGTAAAATCTGCCTCTATTATACTCATTTGCCTCCGGTCCGGCAAGACGCCGGAAACCGAAAATTTGCCGAATTTTACGCGCCGGTTCCGGTAATTTCTGAACGGTACACCAAATCGTCCGCCTTCTTTTCGCGTCTGCAAAATATGAAAGCGCCCCCTCCGAAATGCTTCGGAGGGGGCGCTCTATTTGATGATTCTGTTTATCGGAGCGCACTTAAAACGCTGTCCGGCACCTCGGGCATTTCCGCGTCCACAAAGGTGATATCCGCCGCTACATCGGCGCTTGCGCTTGTGAGCAGCACCTTCACGGAGCCGCCGCAGGAAATACGAAGCGCGGATACAGTGTCGTCCTCAATCGTAACCTCCGCAAAGCTGTCGGTAAAGTCGATTTCGAGCTTCTCCGCCTCCGGTGCAACCGCCGCGAGCATGTCATCCATAGCGCGGCTGCTGAGCGAGACGCGATAGGTGTAGACACCGTCCTGCTCTTCGCTTGTAAAATCACCTTCTAAGCAGACGAGATAGACAATATCCAGAAGCTTTGCCGTTCCGGTCAGGCTGCGTGCATCACCGGACGCTTCCTCGCCGTCTGCCGTGACAGCGCTTCCTGCGTCGGAGAAGAAGATATTGAGCCCGCTTTTGTTGATGCAGTTGACTGCAGCACCGTCTAACGTGCTGCGGTAATAGCGCAGCGCATTTTTTACGACGACCGGACCGCAGTCGACCGACACATCAAGATCTGCCGCAAGGGTCTGGCGGGAGAGCAGGTTCGACCAGCCGTTTATGAGCCGGAACAGATCGTCGGTAATGACCGGCAGCTCGCCGTCTGCATAGGTTTTGTCAAGGCTCTCCAGCACCGCATCCGGCACAGAGAAATTCGCCGCCGCGTCAAACCCGTCGAGCGTCATGTACAGCTGGAACGGTGTCTGCGCCTGGTCCTTCAGTGTACCGGAGGCGGAGATTGTGACTTTCTCCACACTGCCGTTTTCCATATGGACCTCTGCCGAGAGCGTCTGCCCGTCCGGGAGTCTGCCGCCCGTTTCCGGCAGGAGAAGCCCCACAAGTGTCTCCGCGCCATCAGTGTCCACGCTCACGCCGTAGACGGTTTCATCTCCGTTTTTGAGCGTTGTAAAGCTGGTCTGCTGATAGATCGACGTCAGATTCGACAGAATTGCGGAATAGTCCGGGAATTCGGAGGTCAGCTGATACGCCGTGCCGTTTTCCAGCACCACAAGGTTCTCCGCGTAATAAAGCGGCAAATCATCGAAGCCCACGCGCGTCACGCGGTGTCCGCCCGCCGTTTTCCGCTCGACACTTGCTGAAAGCTCAAAGGCTTCCTCGCCCATGTCTGCATCCAGCAGCAGGTTCATTGAAAGCTCGGGCGACTGGTTCAGCTCCGCCAGCGCCTGATAGGGCGCGAATTTACTGCGGATGACAAAAAAGTACACCGAAACCGCCGCTGCCGCCAGCGCCAGCAGCATCAGAAGCACCGTCAGCCAGACCGGGAATTTTTTCTTTTTCGCCTGTCCGTCCGGGTTTTCCCCGCCTTCTGGCGCGGTCTGCGTCTTCCGGCGGCGCTTTGCCGCCTTCGAAAGCAGAACAATCAGCAGCGCGATGAGTCCCAGAATCAGAATCGCCAGAATCGTCCAGACCCACCAGATGTGCAGCACCGAAACGACTGCAATCTCTGCCTGCGAGCCGGAAATATCGAAGGTCAGATAGCTGCCGAACGTATCTGCCTGCGCGCGCTTCCAGCCGCCGTCCTGCCGGACGAAGACCGTAAGGTGCCGCGTCGACTCGCTCGGCGAGAGGTAGTGCAGCGTGTGGACCGCCTCCCCGTCGTCTGGAATGCTCACGCTCCATTGCTCGACAATCTCCTTCGTAATCGGTGCGGAGAACCATGTGTACCACGGATTGACCGACATGTAATGGCTGACTGCCTCGGAAAGCCCCGCGCTGACCGGGCAAAGCCCGGAATTGGAAAGCGCCATTGTCTGCGTGGTCAACTGCGCGTCGGCATCATAGTCGCCGTCGACAAAGAACACCGCCCGCCCGCTGTCACGGCGCACCTCACCCGGAACCGTCGTCACATAGCGCGTATAGACTGCCGTCACGGTGGTGTCAAAGTGCAGGTCTGTAAGGTCCGTCACGTCCCACTGCCCGTAGTAGCCGTCCTTCTCCGGAATGTCCGGGTAGATCGTTTCGTCAAACGAGTCGCCGTATTGGAAGGTCTGTACCTTCAGCGTTTCCTCGTCTGCCACGAAGCGAAGCTCCAGCTGGCGCATGCCATTCGGAACGGTCGGAACATCGAGCAGCTCGTCATAGCTGATCGGCTCTGCCTTGCCGGTCCGGCTCACGGTATCCAGACCCGAAAGCGTGTCGGAAACGAAATAGTTATCGGCAAACTCTCCCGCGTCTGAGCCGGAAACTGCGCCGGAAAACTGCGCCGCATCCGTGATTTTTACCATGCTGTAGCAGCCCGTCACGGTGCTGAAGCTGCCTGAGACCGTCTGCGCGGCGCCCGCGCCGACAATACCGCCGACATATCTGGAGCCGGACAGCGTGCATTTTGCGTAGCTTTGCCGCACGGTCGAGCCGGTCTGACCGGCAATGCCGCCGACATAGTCGCCGGAATCGCTCGCAACGCTTCCGAAGCCGCAGCTGTCGGTGATGAGTCCCAGATCCATGCGCCCGCACACGCCGCCTGCGTAGCTGCGCTTTGCCTGGATTGCACCTTCGTTCGTGCATTCCTGAATGACTGCCTTCAATTCGTACTGCCGCTTGTATTCCGGCGACAGGTCGCTTGTCACATCGTCCTCGGGGTCGTAGCTGTATTCAAT
>DPCD01000093.1:3810-6175 GCA_003516765.1 Clostridiales bacterium
GGTCGTAGCTGTATTCAATTGCCATCGAACCCGCGATGCCGCCGACGTTGATATCGCCGTCGACATACGCGCTGTTCTCGCAGCCATGGACCTTGCCGAGGGTAATGAGGTCCACGTCGATGGCAGAGGCGTCCGTCACGACATCCTTTGCATTGCTTGCCGCATCGGACACTGCCGTTTGCAGCGTGTCCGTGACCTCGCCGAACTTTTTGTTGATCTGGCGCACGTCGTCTGCCAGCTGCCCTGCCGCGCCGGAGAGCGCGCCGTTGAGGCGGCTCAGCTGCCCGGAAATGCCGCCGATGGCGGAGTTGAGGTCTCCAAGATCGGGCGCAGCGACAATCTGTGCGTTGCCGGTGAGAAGCCCGCCGGCATTCAGATCGCTTCCGACGTCGACACCGATCGGAGAATTGTCGACCGAAACGCCCGCGCCCACACCGAAGCCGTGGTCAATCGAAATAGAACCGGGCTCGACCGAAATATCAAGTCCTGATCCATGCCCCGCTTCGCCGTCTACGGAAACGCTCGGGGGCGTCACCGTAATACCGGCAGAGCCGTTTGCGCCGCCCTGCCCTGCCAGAGAGCCGTTGGCGTCGATGTTGACCTTTAGATCGCTTGCCGCGTCTGCCGCGTTTTTCACATAGTTGGACATGCCGCCGAGGCTTGAGGAAATGCTGCCTGCGCCGCCCTCAGCGTCGTCCGCCGCTTTGTCAACGAGACCGCTGAGTTCATCAAGCTGCGTCTGCAATTTGGAGAGCGTACTCTCGGACAGCTGCATCTCGATATAGGGTTCCATCTGTCCCGTGATGCCGCCGACGTCTTTACGTCCGTAGACCGCGCCTGCATTCTGGCAGACGGTAATATAGCCGCAGCTTCTTCCGGCGATGCCGCCGACATTATAGCCCACGTGCTGATAGCCGACAATCGCCCGGTTTTCGCAGGCACGGATGGTGCCCGCGTTGTAGCCCGTAATGCCGCCGGTATCATAGGATGATAACAGTGCGTCGCCGGTGGTGAGCTTCGTCATATCGAGCGAGAAGTCGAGATTCACATTTTCAAGCGAGATCGCCTGATCTCCGCTGACGGTATTGACATACGCGCCGTTGACGCAGTCGACGATCTTGCCGCGGCTGCTGCCCGCAATGCCGCCGGTCATTTTGCTGCCGGTAACTGCGCCGCCGGATTTTGACGCGCGAATGACGCCGCTTGCCGTGTTTTCGCCGACCAGTCCGCCGGTCGTGCTGCTGCCGGAAACGCTGCCGGAGAACGAGCAGTTTTCAATCTCGCCCTCGTTGCGCCCGGCAAGACCGCCTGCCGCTTCGCAGGCGCTCGATGCCTTCACACTGCCGCTGACGTTTAAGTCCTCAATGCGCGCGCCTTCCTGCACCCGCTGAAAAAGCCCTGCGACGGAGAGCCCTTCGGTCAGGCTCAAGCCGCTGATGGTATAGCCGTTACCATGGAAGGTGCCGCTGAAGCTCGCAATGGGCGTAAACGCGACGCCCTCCAGAGAAATGTCGTTTTCCAGCTCGACCGTCAGGTTCTCAGACCACGTGTCAAGCCTGCAATTGGCGGAAAACTCGACCAGCTCCTCCGCCGTGGAGATGGAAATCGTTTCTTCGTCTGCTTCCACAGCAAACGCAGTTGCCGCCAGGCTCAGAAGAAGCCCCAACGTCAGCGCAAGCGCCAGTATTCTTTGGAAAAGCTTATACATGCTCCTGCGCCTCCTTTCCCGCGTCCTGCGCGCCGTCGGATGCGCTTGCCGCTTCACCTGTTCCTTCGCCGCCCGGCGGGGTATCGCCCGGCGCGCCGTCCGTATCTTCTTCCGCAGCGCCGGAAATGACGTTCAGGTCAACGTCGCCGTCGACCATCGCGCAGATCTGACCGCGCACCGTGCCGTGAATCTGACCGCGGACCATGCCGTTGACGAAGACCTTACCGGAGAGCGCCTTGTGTTCGCCCACACCCACACCCGGCATGGAGAACGAAGTCCTGTCAATAAAGGCAGTTCCGACCAGCAGAATCTGCGGCAGCACGAACATGACCAGGAAAATGGAGATCACCGTGCCGCGTCCCAGGCTCTCACCGATACCGGCAATAACCGGCTCGGACGTGAGATTGCCGATCAAAAAGCCGCAGATGGCAAGAATCGAGCCGGAGGTGATGATCGTCGGGAAAGCAAAGTTGAGCGTCTCGATGATTGCCTCCCGGCGGGACATGCCCGCCTTCAGCTCCTGATAGCGGCTGCCGATGACGATGGCGTAGTCGATGTTTGCGCCCATCTGAATCGAGCTGACAATCAGGTAGCCCAGGAAGAAGAGGTATTTGCCCGAAATGGTCGGGAACGAGAAGTTGATCCAGATACTGCCCT
>DPCD01000093.1:6471-6767 GCA_003516765.1 Clostridiales bacterium
AACAGCAGCACCACCAGCACGATCAGGACCGACACGATGCTCACGACCGTGTTATCCACCGCGAAGGACTTTTCAAAGTCATATTCGTTCGTCGAATCGCCGGCTAAGTACACATCCTCGTCCGGATAATAGCTTCTGGCTATTTCCAGAATCTTGTCGGTAAATTTGTAGGTTTCGTCGCCGCTTACCGGAAGCGTCAGATAAATGAGCATGCGGCTGTAGGTGTCGCCCTGCAGTTGGTTCCTGGCGCTCTGCATCTGCACCTGCGCCTCGTGGAGCATGTCGGTCTGCTCGTC
>DPCD01000197.1 GCA_003516765.1 Clostridiales bacterium
TTGCGGGTACACAAAGTATTCCGCCATTTTCCAAACCTTGTCTTGACGAAAAATCTCTCGCCGTCCACAGCCGCTGATTTAATCAGAGCTTCCATAAAAATCCGGAACGCATAGCGTTCCGGATTTTTTCGAAGTAATTTAGAAAGCGTCCGTCTCGGGCAGGATAATGGCGGCGATGATGTAGAGCCAGACGCTCAGACCACCAGCGAGGACGAGCGCCGCCGTAATCAGGCGGATGAGGTTGGAGTCGACGTCAAAATAGTGGGCGATACCGCCGCACACGCCGCAGATTTTCTTATCGACCGATGCACGGCAAAGTCTTTTGGGTTCCATGGAAGCTTCCTTTCTGCCGCGAATACGCGCGGCTACTGCAAAATGTTGTATTCCGCCTTGACCTGCAGAATCCGGAGCACGCTCTCGTCGATGCGCGATTGTGTGAGCGTTCCGCCGGCAAGCGCGGCTTTGACGCCGTCGAACGCGGCTTGCAGGTCCTGCGGCATGAGAATCATATCGACGCCCGCCTGCAATGCCTTCACCGCTGCCTCGCCGGAGGTGTAGTGGTCAGTGATCGAAGCCATCTGGTGGGAATCTGTGATTATGACGCCAGTGAAGCCCAATTTGTTCCGCAGAAGATCCGAAACAATTTTGGAGGACAGATCGCTCGGCGTCTCGTCGCCTACGACCTCCGGTACGCTTAGATGGCTCACCATCACAAACGGCGCGCCCGCCTCGATACCGGCGGCAAAGGGCAGAAAGTCGCAGCTTTCCAGTTCCGCCTCGGTCTTTTCCAGGATGGACGTTCCGTAGTGGTCGTCCGTGACGGCGCTGCCGTAGCCGGGGAAGTGCTTGAGGCAGGGAATGATTTCTCCTGTCTGGATGCTGCCGGTCATGACGCCGACAAGCGACGCGCAAAGCTGCGCGTCCGTTCCAAACGAGCGCGAGCCGATGACCGAAGAAGCACCCGCGGATACGTCGGCGACCGGCGCAAAGTCCATGTTGAAGCCGATGGCGTGCAGGCTTCCGGCAATGTCCTGCCCTGCCTGATAGACAGCGGCGGGGTCTGCCTGCTCGCCGAGCGACTGCAAAGACGGCGTCTGGACTGCGTCCATGGCAGCATTCGCGCCCACACGGCTGACGGTCCCGCCCTCTTCGTCGGTGCCGAGGAAGAGCGGAATTTTTGCGTAGGATTTCGTATTGCTGAGCATTTCAACGCTCTGCGCGCGGTCTTCGAGATTCTTTGCAAAGTAAATGATGCCGCCGACGGGCATTGCTTCGAGCGCCTCTTTTGTCGAGTCGCCCGCGCGCGTGGCGGTCTCCACACCCGTCAGAAGCTCCGGCGTCACGTAAAACAGCTGCCAGATTTTTTCATCTTCCGTCATGGAGGCTAGAGTCTCCCGCGCGCGTTTGTCCGCGTCCGCGGAGATGAGACCATCTTCGGAAGGCGCTTCGGGTGTATCCGGTGCGGAAGGCGTGTCCGGTTCCGGCTCGGGCGTTGTGTCAACGCCGGACGGGAGCTCGCCCTCATACGCCTGCTCGCGGTCCGGTTCGACGGTCTGCCCGTCGGATTCAAAGACAGAATTGGTTTCAATCGTCGTGACTTCCTGCGGCGCCTTCTGCGGCAGTACCTGCACGAGCATATACCCGGCAAGCGCCAGCAGCACCAGACAGAACAGCACGATCAAAAGCGTTAAAATAGGATTGTTTCTGCGCCTCATGGCAGCTCCTTTCTGAGAATTGGGAAAAAGCAATTGCTTACTTGTGATACAGCGCGTGCGACTGGTAGACCGGTTCGCAGGTGACGTTCATGCCGAGCTTTTTGAAGACGTTCACATCGACGTCCGATAAAATGACGGAAGAGTGGACCTCGCCGCCGCGCAGACTCGACAGCGCCTCCATTGCAAGCTCTGCCGTCGGGTTTGTGACGGCAGACATCGAAAGGGCAATCAGCACCTCGTCGGTGTGAAGCCGGGGGTTCGTATTTCCCAGATGCTCGACCTTCAGATGCTGAATGGGCGCGAGGACCATGGGGGAAATGAGATCCACATTATCACGGATGTTGGCAAGCGTTTTCAGAGAATTGAGCAGCGCCGCACAGCTTGCGCCCATCAGACCTGATGTCTTGCCGGTGATGACTCTGCCGTCCGGCAGCTCGATGGCGACGGCGGGATTTCCGATCTGTTCGGCTTTCGCACGCGCCGCAGGAACGGCTTTGCGCATCGTCACATCCAAATGCAGCGAGTTCATCAGCATCTCCTGCTTGTGAAGCTCCGACGGCGTCGCCAGACCCTTGCGCACGGCAACGGCGCTTGCAAAGTAGCGGCGGATGATCTCCTGGCAGGATGCCTCGCGGCACGCCTCGTCGTCAACGATGGCGCTGGCAATCATGTTGACGCCCATATCCGTCGGGCTTTTGTAGGGGCATTCGCCGTAGATGGTGCGGAACATGGTCTCGAGCACCGGGAAAATTTCAATGTCGCGGTTATAGTTGACCGTCGTCACGCCGTAGGCGTCGAGATGGAACGGGTCAATCATGTTGACGTCGGCAAGATCCGCCGTCGCCGCCTCGTAGGCAAGGTTCACCGGGTGCTTGAGCGGCAGATTCCAGACCGGGAAGGTCTCGTATTTGGCGTAGCCTGCGTCAATGCCGCGCTGATGCTCCTGATAGAGCTGGCTCAGGCACGTTGCCATCTTGCCCGAGCCGGGACCCGGCGCGGTCACAACGACGACCGGACGCGAGGTTTCGATGTAGTCGTTTTTGCCGTAGCCCTCGTCGGAGACGATCAGCGGAATGTTTGAAGGGTAGTCTGCGATGGGGTAGTGCTTGTAGACGCGGATGCCGAGGTTTTCCAGCTTGTGCTGGAACAGCTCCGCCGCATGCTGTCCGCGGTACTGGGTGATGACGACGCTGCCGACATACAGCCCGATGGAGCGGAAGGCGTCGATCAGGCGCATGACGTCCATGTCGTAGGTGATGCCGAGATCGCCGCGGCGCTTGTTGAGCTCGATATGCTCGGCGCAGATGGCAATGACGATCTCTGCCTGGTCCTTTAGCTGCAGGAGCATTTTCATCTTGCTGTCCGGCTCGAAGCCCGGCAGCACGCGCGAGGCGTGATAGTCATCAAAGAGCTTGCCGCCGAATTCCAGATACAGCTTGCCGCCGAACTGGGCAATGCGCTCCCGGATGTGGGCGGACTGCATCGCAAGATATTTGTCGTTATCAAATCCGATCTTCATCAACATTCCCCTTTTCCTGTGCTTAAACCAATATGAAATCAGTATACCATTTTTCGCGG
>DPCD01000036.1:0-176 GCA_003516765.1 Clostridiales bacterium
GCGCGCGTCCGCTGCGCCGGTATATCCAGCACACGGTCGAAACGCTGATCGCAAAGAAGATTCTCGAAGGCAGCATCCTGCCCGGCGAGACCATCACCGTCGACGTGCAAAACGGAGACCTTGTCATCCGATAACCCAAGTCTTCGAACCTGCCGCCGCACCGATTGGTGCGGCGG
>DPCD01000036.1:407-8844 GCA_003516765.1 Clostridiales bacterium
GGCGGCAGGTTTTTTGCACCTTGCAAGCGCGCATCATTTCCGGTAGAATAGACGTGAAAGAAGGGATTTCATGGAACTCATTGCGCGCTATGGCGGGCTGCCGGAGGTTCTTGCGCCGTTCTGCGAGACCGCGCCCATGCTGCGTCTGCGGCAAATCGGTATGCACTGCGGCTGCGAGTATACCGCCTGCCCGATCTACGAGGGCAAGGCGCCGTATACCAGATACCTGCACAGCCTCGGCGCAGCCGCAATCGTCTGGCACTTTACAAAGGACGCCGCGCAGAGTCTGAGCGCGCTGTTTCATGATATCGCAACGCCTGCCTTTGCCCACGTTGTGGATTTTCTGAACGAGGACCACCTGCGGCAGGAGTCGACTGAGGCGCCGACGCATGGTATTCTTGCCGGCAATATGCAAATACAGGCGCTTTTGCGTCCGCTCGGGCTTTGCACGCATGATGTGGACGACTATCACCGCTATCCGATTGCGGACAACGACTCGCCCCGGCTGTCCTCCGACCGGCTGGAGTATACGCTCGGAAATGCTTACCGGGTATTCGGCGCGCCGCCTGGCGAAATTTCTGCCGTCTATGGCAATCTCTTCGCCGCAGAGGCGGAAGACGGTCTTTGCGAGCTTTCGTTTCGCGATCTGGAGGCGGCGCAGACGTTCTCCCGCTGGTCGCTGCGGCAGTCGCAGTGGTTCGTGAGCGACGACGACCGCTTTTTCATGCAGGCGCTCGCCGATCTTCTGCGCTTTGCCATCCGGACCGGCGCTATCACCAAAGACGATCTTCTTCTCACCGAGCCGGACGTGCTCGCAAAGCTGACCGCCGATCCTGTCTGCGCCCGATACTGGGCGCAATACCGCCGCATCACCGGAACCTGCGCCGGAAAAACGCCGCCGGACAACACCTACGCCGTGCGCGTGCGCGCAAAGAAGCGGCACATCAACCCTCTCGTGCAGACGCACTCCGGCATGAAGCGGCAGACAGAGCTGGACAGAGGCTTTGCCGCGCAGCTGCGCGCGTTTTTGCAGGACGATTTTGACCGCTTCGTCTGGGCAAGCTTTGCAGACTGACGGAAAGGAGCTTTTTCATGGCAGGAAGATTCTCCCGAAAAAAGAGGACCGGCGGCACATCTTGGCTTCTGGGGCTGGTTCTGATGTTGCTGCTGGTCGGTGCGATTGTGCTCGGGGCAAGCTGGGTGCTGCGCGCGGCAAAATCAGTCGGCGCGCAGGACGCGCAAAAGGAGCCGGAAACCGCGCAGCAAGCCGCGCCGGAAGCTCACGCCGCGCAGCAATCTGTTCCGGTGGCACCGGAAATCACGCAGGCGGATTCCGCGCCAGAACAAACGCAGGCGCTTCCGGCAGAGCAGGAGCCCGAGCCTGCGCGCGTGACGCTTATGGCGCTCGGCGACAATTTAATCCACAACACCGTCTACTGGTCAGCAGAGCTGCCCGGCGGCGGGTACGACTTCACGCCCTTTTATGCTGCGATTGCGCCCGTGGTGCAAAGCTACGACCTTGCCTGCATCAATCAGGAGACCATTCTGGTGAGTGACCCCGCGCTCTACGCCAACTACCCGAGCTTCGGCTCTCCCGTGCAGGTTGCCGACGCACTGGCGCAGACCGGATTTTCCGTCATCACCGGTGCGACAAATCACTGCTTCGACAAGGGCGAAACCGGCATTCTCGATACCTGCCGCTACTGGCGTGAACACTACCCCGAAATTACCACGCTCGGCATCCACGACTCGCAGGAGGACGCACAGACGCTTCGCGTCGTGGAGAAAAACGGCATCCGCATCGCGATGCTCAACTACACCTACGGGCTCAACGGCGGCGCGCCGGGGAACGCCTGGATGGTCGACCGTTTCGTGACGTTTGATGCGGTGGAGCGCGATCTGACGCGCGCGAAAGAAGCGTCCGATTTTGTGATTGTCTTTGCCCACTGGGGGGAGGAGGGAACCTTCCGCCCGAACGACTATGAGCGCACCTGGGCGCAGGTACTTGCTGACGGCGGCGCGGACCTGATCATCGGCGGGCACCCGCATGTGGTCCAGCCCGCGCGCATGCTGATGGCGGAGGACGGACGTGAGGTGCCGGTCTTTTACTCGCTCGGCAATTTCCTGTCCCATCAGACAAGCCCGGAGAATATGCTCGGCGGCATGGCAAGCGTCACGATCTGCATGGACGAAACCGGCGCCTACGTTGAAGACTATGAACTGCTGCCGACCATCAATCTAATCACCAAAAATCCGAACACTGGCTGGTACAACTACTCCCCCATGCTTTTGTCCGACTACACCCCGGAGCTTGCCGCCACGCACCACATCCCCGGCTGCTCGGTGGACGCCATGCAGACGCTTTTTGATCAAATTATCTCCGGCACCGCCGGATAAAGAAAATCCGTACCTGAAAGAAGCAGGTACGGATTTTTTTCATAACACGCGAAGCAGAACCATATACACGGCGGTTCCCGCGAGGATGCTCAGAAACGTGTTGTGCTTCCATTTATGCGCCAATGCCGTCGCGCCGACACCCAGCAGCTGGCACACGCCGCCTGGATACCATGCATCGGGCACGCTCTTGAGGCAGTAAACGACCAGCACCGCCATGATTGCCGGCGGCAGCGCATGCCCGAGCCGTTCAAGCCATGCGGGCATCTTCCGCTCGCCGGAAAACGCCAGAAACGGCAGCTCCCGCAGGAAAAACGTGCAGGCAAACGACACCAGAACCACAAGCAAAAACCTTCCCGTGCTCATGCCTGCGCCTCCTTCCTGCCCGCAAACACCAGAATGCCGGACGTTGCCAGCAGCGCCGGAAGCATGAACCCGTTCGCGCCGAAGATCGCCAGTGCAAGCACTGCCACGCACAGCCCCGCCAGCGCCGGCGTATGCGTTTTCGCCGTTTCCCACTGGTCGATGAAAATCGTCACAAACAGCGCTGTCATGCAGAAATCGATGCCCGTCAGATCAAAGGGGATGATCTGCCCCAGCATGCCGCCGAGTGCGGACGCCGCCGTCCAGTAGATGTGGCTCAGCACCGCAAGATAAAACATCGTCTCGCGCCTTTCTTCCGGCGGAAGGCTTTCCAGCGTGCAGTTGACGGCGTAGGTCTCATCCGTCAGGGAATGGATCATATAGAGCTTCCGTCTGCCCATGTGCTTGAAATCATCGAGAAAGGTCAGCGCGTAGAAGCTCTGGCGGCTGTTCATAAAAAGCGCTGTCGCCGCGATGGTCAGCAGCGACGCGCCGCTCGATAAAAACGTAATGAGTACAAACTGAAACGCCCCCGTATACACCACTGCGCTTACCGTCAGCGACTCCAGCCATCCGAAGCCCTGTTCCTGCATCAGAATGCCATACGCCATGCCCAGAAACAGGTAGCTGCAAAGAATCGGAATCGAGGCGACGAACGCTTTGCGAAACGCCTCTTTTTTCGTTGCCATGGTTCTTCCTTTCTGCGGAAAAAAGCCGCCGCAGAAGCGGCGGCTGCGGGGTTTTCAGTGTCTTCTGTGGTCGAGCTTTTTGGAAAACAGCATGCCGATGCCCTGCAGAATCTGCACGAGAGCAACCAGCAGAATGACCGTTACCCACATCACGTCTCCCTGCCAGCGGTAGTAGCCGTAGCGGATGGCAATATCGCCGAGACCGCCGCCGCCGAGCACGCCTGCCATCGCAGAATACCCGAGGATCGTGCCGAGCGCAATCGTCACACCGACGAGCAGCGACGTGCGCGCCTCGCCGATGAGGACCTTGAAAATAATCGTGCCGTCGGTCGCGCCCATGCTCTTTGCCGCCTCAATGACGCCCTGGTCGACCTCGTTGAGCGAAGACTCGACCATACGCGCAATAAACGGCGCCGCCGCGATGACAAGGGAGACGACCGTTGCCGTCGCGCCGTAGCTCTTGCCGACCAGCCACTTGGTAAACGGCGAGACAAGAATCAGCAGAATCAGAAACGGCACACTTCGGATCAGGTTCACAACGATGTCCAGAATGCGGTAAATGATAGGGTTTCTGCGGACGCCGTTTTCGCCCGTGATGCAAAGAAGAATCCCGAGTGGAAGTCCCAGCAGGTAGCCAAAGGCAGTGGACGCCAGAACCATGTACAACGTATCGCGGACGCCTTCGACCAGCGTCTGCACCATTCCGGGTTCAAACATGTTCTTCGCCCTCCAATACCTTCAAGTTATGCGCCTTGACATACGCCATCAGCGCTGCCAGTTCCTTTTCGTCCTCCGGCAGCTCCAGCTTCACGCACGGCGCGTCCGCGTCCTGCATGCGCGCCAGCACGAGCCGCTTTGCCGCTCTCGTCTGCGGATGCGAGAAGACCTCGCTCACCGGACCGGTCTCCTGAATCCTGCCCTCATCCAGCACTGCCACGCGGTTGCAGATCTGCTGGATAACCTTCATTTCATGCGTAATGACGACAATCGTAATGTTCTGCGTCCGGTTGATCGTCTGCAGCAGCGAGAGAATCGACTCGGTCGTCATGGGGTCGAGCGCGCTCGTCGCCTCGTCGCAGAGGATGATCTCCGGGTCATTCGCCAGCACGCGCGCAATTGCCACGCGCTGCTTCTGCCCGCCCGAGAGCTGCGAGGGATAGGCGTTCGCCTTGTCGGCAATGCCGACGAGCTTCAAAACCTCCATCGCGCGCTTCTTCGCGTCCTTGCGGCTCATGCCGACGATCTCCAGCGGGAAGCAGACGTTTCCGAGGACCGTGCGCTGCATGAGAAGGTTGAAGTGCTGGAAGACCATGCCGATCTTCTGCCGGCAGCGGCGGATTTCCGGCTCGCTCAGCGCCGTCAGGTCCCTGTCATGGATAAAGACCTTGCCGGAGGTCGGGCGTTCGAGCAGGTTGAGGCACCGCACCAGCGTGCTCTTGCCCGCGCCGGACAGACCGATGATGCCGAAAATATCGCCTTCGTTGACCTCCAGCGACACGTCGCGCAGCGCTTCAAAGTCTTCCTTTCCGTCGGTAAACACCTTCTCAATATGCTCTAATCGAATGACCGGTTTCATCAAATTCCTCGTTTCTGCCCGGGAAATCTTCCGGACATTGTTTTTTAGACATGGAAACAGAGCGTAGCAGGAACCCCTGTACGCTCTGCGCGTGGAAATCAGTCGTCAAACGGAACGACCGCGCCGTCATAGGTATCGTTGATATACTGGCGGATGGCGTCGGACTTGAGGGCGCTGACAAGCGCCTGAATCTTCTCGGAGTTTTCGTTGCCTTCCTTCACGGCGATGACGTTCACATAGGTCTTTGCCGCATCGGAATCAGACTTTTCATAGGCAAGCGAATCCTTTGCCACGGAGAAGCCGGCATCGAGCGCGTAGTTGCCGTTGAGAACCACATAGGCGACCTCGTCCTTCACACGCGGAACCTGCGCAGCTTCGAGCTCGAGAATCTCCACGTTGTAGAGGTTTTCCTCAATGTCCAGAACCGTTGCGGTCAGACCCGCGCCGTCCTTGAGCTTGAGAATACCGTTGTCCTGCAGCAGCAGCAGTGCGCGCGCTTCGTTGGTGGTATCGTTCGGAACAGCGATGGTGTCGCCCTCGGCGATGTCATCCAGAGAAGACTTGGTGCCCGGATAGATGCCGAACGGCTCATAGTGGATGCCGCCCGCGTTTACCAGGTGCGTGCCCTGCTCTTCGTTGAAGTTCTCCAGATAGGGGATGTGCTGGAAGTAGTTGGCGTCAAACTCGCCGCTCTCGACGACGTTGTTCGGCTGCACGTAATCCTGGAATTCCTTGACCTCAAGCGTCCAGCCCATAGCCTGCAAAATGGGCTTTGCCTGCTCCAGGATCTCTGCATGCGGCGTAGGGCTTGCCGCAACGGTAATTGTGCCCTTCTGCTCTACGGTATCGGAAGCCGCCTCTTCCGCAGGAACCTTTTCCACCGCGCTCTTCGACGCGCACGCAGCAAAAGACAAACTCAAAACAAGCGCCAGTGTCAGCGCAAGAACTTTTCGAAACTGTTTCATAAGACATACTCCTTTTCCAGTATTCGTAAATTTACGTTTTTTACAGGAATTTGAGCAACAAAAAACCGGGGGCTATCATCAGCTCCCGGGCAAATGGCTTTCGCGCTCAATCAAGCGTTATTCTCAGGCGAACAGCAACGCATGCCGAAGCACCTGGCCATGTTACATGCCCGGGAGAATAACATTCGCATCATCATGTTGTTCTTAGCAATGGTGTAACGGAACGTCATTGTGTTTGCCTCCTTCCAAAAAAGAATACGCTCAAATTCGATGGTGTTATCATACACCAATTTACCTACTGCGTCAATGGGGAAACACATGGAAAATTTCACAGAATCAAGGGGAAATCCGGGGCAATTTTGCCGAAATTATACAAATTTTCTGTATATTCCTGAAAAACAGCCCCATCTCGCGCTTCAGCGCAGCAGATATTGAAGCCCGCCGACCAGACCGTATACGCCGAGAATCGTCAATACCCCCGAGACGAGCGTACCGCCGAAAATTGCGAGCCCAGCGCGTCGCTCATCCATGTCGGTAAGCCTTGCGAGCATGGAGCCAATCCAGCAGCCCACGCCCGTAAACGGGATGCACACGCAGACAAAAAGCGCCGGCGGACCGTATTTTTTGAGCTGCGCCTCATGTTTTTCCAGCGCCTGATGCGTATTTCGCAGCAGCCGGGGGCTGGTTTCCTTCTGCCCCAACGCATGCTTTTTCATCCGCAGCAGAAACGGCACCGGAAGATACGAGCCGATGCACGTAAGAAGGTACGTGAGATACCATTTGAGCTTCAGCGCGGCCGCCAGGATGATCGCGCCCTTATTTTCAATGAGCGGCAGCATGGACATGACAAACACTGCCGCCGACCGGACAAACACGTTTCCGGACGAGAGTGCGGATGCCTGCGCGGCAGTCGATACAACATTCATAGCGTTCACCTCGCTGGAACATCAAAAATGGAAGACGCCGCATTGTACCACACTTTTTCCGATTCGTAAAGAGGAAAATCAGTCCGCATCACGATTTTCCGGCGTCTTATCGTAGTTTTCCAGAAAAGAAATTTTCCGCCCGCCGGTTTTATAGGCAATCACGGTATCCAGGCAGACATTCTCCATGCTCCGGAAAATATGCGCCTCCACATCGGGGTTTGTCTTTTTCAGCTCCCGGATCAGCTGCTTGACCTGCTGGCGCTTGGACTTTGCCTCCTCGTTCGGACGGCAGGTCGTGCAGGTGTCGGTGAAGCGGCAGGCGCACTGAATAAAGTGCAGGTCGTTGGCATCGCGCCACGCCTTGATGTCGTCCTCGCGGATCAGATACATCGGGCGAATCAGCTCCATGCCGGGAAAGTTCGTGCTGTGGAGCTTCGGCATCATCGTCTGCACCTGCGCGCCCCAGAGCATGCCCATGAGAATCGTCTCAATCACATCGTCATAATGATGCCCCAGCGCGATTTTGTTGCAGCCGAGCTTTTGGGCAAAGCTGTAGAGATAGCCTCTTCGCATGCGCGCGCAGAGGTAGCAGGGCGACTTTTCCACATTGTAAACGGAGCCGAAAATGTCCGTCTCGAAAATCTCCGCTTCAATGCCGAGTCTGCGCAGATTGCCTTCTATGATCTGCCGGTTTGCCGGGCTGTAGCCGGGGTCCATGACGAGGAATTTTACCTCGAACGGATATTTGTTGTGCAGCTTCAGCTCCTGAAATAATTTTGCCATCAGCATCGAGTCCTTGCCGCCGGAGATGCACACGGCAATGCGGTCATTCGGCTGCACCAGCTCATACCGCCGGACCGCCTTCGTAAAGTTGCACCAGATCTTTTCGCGGAAACGCTTGCGAAGGCTCGTCTCCACACGAAGCCGCGTCTGCTCGTCATCCTGCCGCGCCAGCTCCTCGCGCAGCCACGCCAGATATCCCCCCGCCAGGCTGTACGCCGCAAAGCCCTGCTCGCACAGCGCCTGCGCTGCGTCGAGACTTGCCTCCCCGTGCGCGCAGTAGAGTAGCAGCTTTTTCTCGCGGTTCTTCGCCGCAAACGAAAAAAGCGCCTCCGGCAGAACCGGAACCGCACCCGGCAACATGCCGTATGCCCGTGTTTCCTCACTTCGCATGTCGACCGTCATGTAGCTGCCCGGCTCCCACTGCGCCAGCTCCTGTACCGTAACCTCCATCGCAGCCGCCTCCTCCATACCCGTCTTTTCCGGAATCGTCCCAATTTTAGCCGGAAGCGGACGCTTTGTCAATCAAAAGGCGCAAAAAATCCCCGGCACACAAAGAGGAAGGGTAATTGTGTGCCGGGGATGCCGGGGACTATTTTATTTTGCCAGCTCTGCGCCAAGCTTGCGGCAGTTTTCCACCGCCTCGTCGTCGGGCGCTTCGCAGCAGATGACGCTGTCGCAGACCAGCTTCATGCCGTTTGCCCTGCAGTCGTCCTCCCAGGTGCGCATCCATTCGCCGTCGCC
>DPCD01000036.1:9038-11663 GCA_003516765.1 Clostridiales bacterium
CATCCATTCGCCGTCGCCCCAGCCATAAGAGCCGAACAGGGCGGCGTCCTTGCCGGAAAGAGAGCCCTTGACCGCGTCAAACATGGGCGCAAACTCGGTCTCCTCGAGTTCCTCCGCGCCCATTGCCGGGCAGCCGAAAGCGATGGCGTCGAAGAGAGCGAGCTTGGCGGCATCCGCCTGCTCGGAGGTGAAAAGCTCCGCCTCCGCGCCCGCCGCCTTCATGCCTTCGAGAACCGCATTCGCCATGGACTCCGTATTGCCCGTGCCGCTCCAGAATACAACCGCTGTCTTTTTCATATTACGTTATTCCTTTCTGATTGAAATCATGCCGGATTCTCCCCTGCCACAGCCAGACGTTCCAGACTCGAGCCCGCGCGCCAGCTGCGGCAGTAGATATCGGTACATTTTTTATATTTTGCAAATGCCGCGCGCGCATACGCCTCGTCTCCGTAAACCTTCCAGAGTCCGGAAAGCTTGAAGTCGCGCGCGTGATGGTCGATAAAGCCCTGCACGTCCTCGGGCGGATAGCTCAGAAACAGCCCGATCTCATGCGGAAACTCCGCCTCGTCCTGCAGCCGGCGGATGAGCGTCCCCACGCAGCGCCCGGGGTTCTGGTCGGCATAGCCCGCGTTTCCGAGCGTCCGGCGCGCCAGCTCGTTGTTAAGGTCCGTTTTCAGCCGCTCCGGGCGGTAGAGATACAGCAGCGCGTTGCCGTTTCGAAAGCGCAGCGGCAGCAGGCACAAGCCCTTCTCGCGCAGGCGCTGGTTGATCTCGCGGATCTGCCCGAGCAGCTGCTTTTTGTCTTCATACGCCGCGCGGAAGAGGCTGCCGGTCTTGATGCCGGCAAGCGTGGGCGCGCACTGGCGCACAACAAGTTCCTCCGGCATATTACGCGGGGCTCCCGACGTGCTTTTCCAGAATGCCGCGCAGCGCGGAAAGCGAGCTGGTGTGGCAGCGCTCAATGACGGTGCTGCGTCCCTTGATTTCGCTCATCGCGCCCTGCACCATCTTGTGGGACATCGTGCTGGTAAAAAAGATCATCAGATCGGGGCTACCCATTTTTTTGCGCAGACCGCCGCCAGGCTTCGTAAAGATTTTGCTCTGACACCGATAGCTGTCACACAGGTCCTTGTAGCGGCGCTCCATACACTCGTTGCCGCCGAGAATCACAATGCTCATAAGATGCTCCCTTCTTTGGTTAGAGTAGTTTAACCAGTGATTTGAAAAACATGCGTCCGAAGACGCACTGGAAAAAGTTTTCTTCCACTCCCATGTAAGTTAGAGCTATCTAACTTGATGCCATCATACCAGCTTTCCCCCCAGTTGTCAAGTATGTTTTTGCGATGCAGGCGTCCGCCGGCAAGGGAAGTGTAACGAAACTGTAAAACAATGCCGGAAAATCTTGACGATTGCGTGCAGCGGCACTAAAATGAGGCAAACACCTGCCATTTGTGCAGAATTCGAGAAGCAAGACACGGTCCCGTTTTTTGCGGACCGGAAAAGGAATGTTTTTATGCAGCAGCAAATCCCCGACTCTCCCGCTCTGCGCGGTCTTTCCTCCGCAGAGGCGGATGCGCGCGCGGCGCAGGGTCTTACCAACCGACAAAGCGACCCCGGCGGAAAATCCGCCGGCGAGATCATTCGCTCCAACACCCTCACGTTTTTCAACCTGATTTTTGCCGTCATTGCGGTGCTTCTGTGCCTCGTCGGCTCCTACCGCAACCTGACGTTTCTGCCGGTCGTCGTCGGAAACACTCTCATCGGCATCTTCCAGGAGCTACGCGCCAAGCGGATTCTGGACAAAATGAGTCTTCTGCATGCGCCGCATGCCGTCGCGCTGCGAGACGGCGTCGAGCGTCAGCTTGCCGCAGGCGAGCTGGTACAGGGTGACGTGGTAATTCTTGCCGCGGGCGATCAGATTCCGGCGGACGCCACAGTTCTTGATGGCAGCGTACAGGTCAACGAGGCGCTTCTCACCGGTGAAAGCGATGAAATCGAAAAAGCACCGGGCAGCAGCCTTCTTTCCGGCAGCTTCGTCGTCGCAGGCAGATGCCATGCCCGTCTCGACCGCGTCGGAGACGAGTCGTATATCGCAAAGCTCACGCGCGAGGCGAAGGCGGTTTCCGAGGGCGAGCAGTCGGAAATGATCCGCTCGATCAACCGCATCGTCAAATGGATTGGCTTTACGATCCTCCCGATTGGTCTCATTCTATTTGCGCAGAGCTATTTCTATTCCGGGGAAACGCTGCAGAAAAGCGTCGTCTCCGCCATCGCCGCCGTCATCGGCATGATCCCCGAGGGGCTCTACATGCTCACGACCATTGCGCTGGTTTTGGGTACCATGCGCCTTGCACGGCGCAAGGTGCTGCTCCACGACATGAAAAGCATCGAAACGCTTGCGCGGGTCGACGTGCTGTGTGTCGACAAAACCGGCACCATCACCGAGCCCGGCATGTGCGTGCGGGAGGTCCACGCCGTACAGAGCGCAAAAACTGACGAGTTTACAGACGAAACGCTCGTGAACCTTCTGACCGACTACTGCCTCGCCGCGCAGGACACGAACGAAACCATGCAGGCGCTGCGCGCGTTTTCTGAGGCGCACCGGCTCGCGCATCCGCAGCAGGC
>DPCD01000036.1:11905-12444 GCA_003516765.1 Clostridiales bacterium
GGCTCGCGCATCCGCAGCAGGCGGCAATCGCGCTTGATGTCCAGCCGTTCTCGTCCAGCCAGAAATATTCCAGCGTCACCTTCGAGACGGGCACGTATCTGCTCGGCGCACCGGAGTTTGTGCTGAAGACGACCTACGCTGCCGTGGCGTCCGAGCTCAAGCCGTATCTGGATAAGGGCATGCGCGTGCTGCTGCTGGCAAAGTCGCGCGGGCAGGATGCGCCGGAGCCGCTGGGCTATGCGGTTCTGACCGGGCGCATCCGCGAAAATGCGAAGGAAACCTTCGCCTATTTTAAGGACCAGGACGTCACGGTCAAAGTCATCTCGGGCGATAACGCCCGCGCCGTTTCGGAAATTGCCCGGCAGGCAGGCATTGAAAACGCAGAAAAATTTGTTGACGCCACGTGTCTTGTCACGGACGAACAGATCGCCCGCGCAGCGGAAAGCTACACGGTCTTCGGTCGAGTCACGCCCGCGCAGAAGCAGAAGCTCGTGCGCGCCATGCAGGCAGCGGGGCATACCGTTGCCATGACGGGCGAC
>DPCD01000036.1:12662-13456 GCA_003516765.1 Clostridiales bacterium
ACGGGCGACGGCGTCAACGACATTCTGGCAATGAAGGACGCCGACTGCTCGGTCGCGATGGCATCCGGCAGCGAGGCTGCCGCGCAGGCGGCGCAGGTCGTGCTGCTCGACTCCGATTTTGCCCGCATGCCGGACGTGGTGCTCGAAGGGCGGCGCGTGGTCAATAACATTGAGCGCTCGGCAAGCCTGTTTCTGGTCAAGAACCTGTTTTCTCTGCTGCTTTCCGTCTTCTCGGCGGTCTCGTTCATCACGTATCCGCTCGAGCCCGCGCAGGTGTCTCTGATTGCGATGTTCACCATCGGCATTCCGGGCTTTTTGCTGGCGCTGGAACCAAACCATGCGCGCATTGAAGGAAGCTTCCTCAAAAAGGTGCTGCTGCGCGCGCTTCCCGCCGCGCTGACGGATGTTTTAGCGGTCGGTGCGCTCGTCGTCTGCGGCGAGGTGTTCGGGCTGTCGGACGGCGATATCGCAACGGCGGCGACGATGCTTCTTGCCGTGGTCGGCTTCATGATCTTAATTCGTATCAGCAAGCCCCTTACCAAAATGAAGTGCGCAATTCTATTTGTCAACATTGCAGGCTTGATCTTCTGCGGCATCTTCCTCAAGCAGCTGTTTGCATTGAGCGACATGTCAAGAATCTGCGTGCTGCTGATGATTGTCTTCGCCTTCGCTGCGGAGTCCATCTTTCGCAATCTCTCGATCCTGGGCGTATTTTTAGAGCGCAAAACCGGTGCGCTCAAAGAAAAAATCAAGGAAAAGCGAAACGTTTGACCTGCCGGCGGAAAAGGCTTTGC
>DPCD01000162.1 GCA_003516765.1 Clostridiales bacterium
CGCCTGAATCAGCCCCGCGCGCTTTTCTGCCGGAATCTTTTCCAGCAGCGCGTCCGGGAACTCGACGGTAAGCGGCGCGGCGTCCCGGCGCGAAGAAAAGGCGTCCACCGCGTCCGGATGCGAATCGGCATACGGAAGATAGGGCTTGATGTCGTAGATTGGCGTCCGGTCGGCAAGGTCCGCGCCCGCAACATAGAGAACCGGACCGTCTTTTGTGTGCAGCTCGACGCCTGCCAGCTTCACGCTCGACAGCCCGATCGGGTTCGGGCGGAACGGAGAGCGCGTTGCAAACACGCCCACACGCGTCTTTCCCCCGAGCTTCGGCGGCGCGACCGTGGGAGACCACAGCCCGTCTTCAATCCGGTCGAAGTGCCACAAAAGCCACAGATGGCTCCACTGCTCGATGCCCCGCAGACAGTCCGGGTTGCGGAATTTCGGCTCGAAGACGATCTTCGAAATCAGCGCGTCTGCCAGCCCCGACTGGCGCGGGATGCCGAATTTGGTTGGAAAATCCGAGTGGATGCGGGCAATATACTCCATGGGAAACCTCCGGTTACTGCTTTCCGTTATCATATCACATCCGCAGAAAAATGCAAAATTCTTTTGCTTTTTTCCAAAAAGGGTGTACAATAGGCGAAGTATCAGACACAAGCTGATATCAGGAGGGATAGGCATGAATGATGAACTGACTGCGGTAGACATCAAAAAGATGGAGGAGGAAATCCGCTACCGCCAGCTCGAGCTGCGCCCGAAAATTCTCGAGGACGTCAAGATCGCGCGCGAATTCGGCGATCTGAGCGAAAACTTTGAATACAAGGCGGCAAAGCAGGAAAAGCGCCGCAACGACAGCCGCATCCGGTACTTAGAGCGCATGATCAAGACCGCGAAGGTTATAGGTTCCGACTCCAAGCCGGACGAAATTGGGCTCTTCGACAAGGTCGTGATCTACATCGAAGAAGACGACGAAGAGCAGACCATCGAGATTGTCACCACGCTCCGGCAGAACGCCCTCAAAGGGTTAATCAGCAAGGAGTCTCCCGTCGGCAAAGCCGTCATGGGGCACAAGGCGGGCGACCGCGTCCTCGTCCAGGTCAACGACAGCTACAGCTATTATATCCAGATTCGAAGCGTCGAAAAGGGCGCGGACGACGATTCGCTGCCCATCAGTAGCTACTGAGAAGAACCGAAAAATCTCACACCCGCAAGCAGCAGCGCCGCGCAGCAACGGCGCCGCTTTTTTGCAGAAAAGGAAACGCCATGCGAACACGAAATTTCCAAGCGCTCCTGCCGCGGCTGCGGGAGGTCTGGCGGCTGAGCCTGCCGGCAATTCTCACACAGATCACGACCATTGCCATGCAGTACATCGACTCAGCAATGGTCGGCAGACTCGGCGCAAACGCCTCGGCGGCAATCGGGCTGGTCGCGTCGAGCACGTGGCTGTTTAACGGCGTGTGCTATGCGCTCTCGGCAGGCTTTTCCGTGCAGGTGGCGCACCGCATCGGCGCCGGAAATGCGCGCGGCGCGAGAAGCGTCGAAAAAAACGGACTGCTTGCGGGGCTGCTGGTGTCGGGGCTTTTGTGCCTGCTCGGCAGCCTGATTCACGCGCAGCTTCCCGTCTGGCTCAAGGGTGACGCGGAGATTACCGGTGACGCCGGGCGGTATTTCTTGAGCTTTTCCTGGATGCTGCCATTTACGCAGCTTTGCTCGCTCACGTCGTCTTTTTTGCAGTGTGCGGGCGATATGCTGACCCCCAGCATTTTAAACGCCGTCATGTGCGCGCTCGATGTGGCGTTCAACGCCCTGCTGATTCCGCGCCTCGGCGTCTTTGGAGCGGGGCTCGGAACGATGCTCGCCTGCGCGGTTGTGGCAGTCGTGATGGTAATTCTTTGCTGTTTCCGAAATGAAAGCCTGCGCTTCCGCAGCGGCGAGCACCATCCGGTCGACGGCGCGGTTTTGAAAACGGCGCTGAGAATCGGAACGCCGGTTGCGCTGCAGGAGGTCGCCATGTGCGGCGCGCAGGTCGTCTCCACGGCAATCATTGCACCCCTCGGCGCGCTGGCGGTTGCGGCAAACGCCTTTGCCGTCACGGCAGAGAGCATCTGCTACATGCCGGGCTACGGCATCGCAAACGCCGCTGCGGCGCTGGTCGGGCGGTCGGTCGGCGCGGGCGATATGGAAAGCGCAAAGCGAGACGGCAATATCTGTATTGCCCTCGGCGCGTTTCTCATGACCTGCACGGGCGCTGTGATGATGTTTCTTTGTCCGCTGGTCTTCGGCATGCTCACGCCGGTTGCCGATGTGCAGCAGCTTGCCGCGCGCGTGCTTCGCATCGAACTTCTGGCAGAGCCGCTGTTCGGCGTTTCGATTGTGGCAGCGGGTGCGCTGCGCGGTGCGGGCGATACGCTCGTGCCGAGCCTTCTGAATCTGGGGAGCATCTGGCTGGTGCGCGTGGGAAGCGCGCTGGTTCTGGTGCCGTGCTTCGGGCTTACCGGCATGTGGTGCGCGATGGCGGTCGAGCTGTGCATCCGGGGGCTTTTGCTGCTCGTGCGCCAGAGGACGTCAAAATATTATCTTCCGATGGATACAAAAAGACCGTGATCGTAAGATCACGGTCTAAGACTGTCAAAAAAGCTGACGCTTTCTTGACAGAAGGGGCTACGCCTCGACTGCGCGCATAATTTGTGCGTCAAAGACGCACAAATTCCACACTTGCGAGGCGAGAGGTATTTTTACCCGCAAGGAGTACGCGACATCCGTAAGCGGCAAAGCCGCTAACGGCTGTCCAGTCCGGTCGGCAAAGCCGCCGGATAAAATGGATTTTCATTTGATTTCGCCCTGCGGGGCGAAAAGCTCTGCATCAACGATTCTAAGGCAGCAAAGCTGCCAAGAATTCGTATGATCTACGAGGTTTTTGACGAACTGAAAAGACCGTGATCGTAAGATCACGGTCTTTTGCGATTTAGTTCTTTGCCTTGGAGGCGGCGCGCATACGTGCCGAGTGGTCGAGAATGCGCTTGCGCATGCGAAGGCTCTTGGGCGTGACTTCGAGCAGCTCGTCGTCCGCGAGATACTCCATGCACTGCTCCAAAGACAAAATCTTCGGCGGCGCAAGACGGATTGCCTCGTCCGAGCCAGCCGCGCGCATGTTGGTCAGCTGCTTTTTCTTGCAGACGTTGACGGACATGTCCTCGTTGCGGTTGCACTGACCGACGATCATGCCGGCATAGACCTCCGCGCCGGGCGCGATGAACAGCGTGCCGCGGTCCTGCACGTTGCCCAGACCGTAGGCGCAAGCCTCGCCGGTCTCAAATGCAACCAGAGACCCGGTGAGCCGGCGCTCGATGTCGCCCTTGACCGGCTCATACGTTTCCAGCGTCGACGCCATGATGCCCTCGCCGCGCGTGTCGGTCAAAAATTCGTTGCGGTAGCCGAACAGACCTCTCGTCGGGACGAGGAATTCCAGCCGCATCCGGCTTCCGATCGGGGTCATGGAGACCAGCTCGCCCTTTCTCTGCGCCATCTTGTCGATGACCGAGCCGACGGAATTTTCAGGAACGTCGGCGACCATGCGCTCAATCGGCTCGCAGAGCTTGCCGTCAATCTCCTTGTTCAGAACGTGCGGCGTGGAGACCTGGAACTCGTAGCCCTCGCGGCGCATCGTCTCAATGAGAATGGAAAGATGCATTTCGCCTCTGCCCGCGACATTGAACGAGTCCGTGCCGACCTCCTTGACATGCAGCGACACGTCCTTGAGAAGCTCTCTTTGCAGCCGGTCGCGCAGGTTCCGGGAGGTTACGTACTTGCCCTCGCGCCCTGCGAACGGCGAGTCGTTGATCGAGAACGTCATTTCAATCGTCGGGTCCGAGATCTTCACGAACGGCAGCGGCTCGATCTGGTCCGCCACGCACAGCGTGCGCCCGATGGTGATATCCGAAATGCCGGAGAAGGCGACGATTTCGCCCGCGCTTGCCTCAGAAATCGGGCTTTTGCCGAGACCGGTGAACTCATAGAGCGTGACGATCTTCTGCTTCTCCTTGATGGAAGGATCGTGGTAGTCGCAGACGATGACCTCCTGATTCTGCCGGACCGTGCCGCGTTCAATTCTGCCGATGCCGATTCTGCCGACGAACTCGTTGTAGTCGATCGACGAAACGAGCAGCTGCAGCGGACCTTCGCGGTCGCCCTTGGGCGGATCGATGTAGTTAACAATCGTCTCGAAAAGCGGCGTCAGGTCCGTGCCCTCTTCGTCGGGGCTGTAGGATGCGATGCCGCGCCGCGCCGAGCAGAACAACGTCGGAGACTCGAACTGCTCTTCCGTTGCGTTGAGGTCCAGCAGCAGCTCCAATACCTCGTCGATGACCTCGTGGACGCGCGCGTCCGGGCGGTCGATTTTGTTGACGACGACGATGACCTTATGACCCAGCTCCAGCGCCTTCTGCAGCACGAAGCGCGTCTGGGGCATGGGACCCTCCGCTGCGTCGACCAGCAGCAGAACGCCGTCGACCATCTTCAAAATACGCTCGACCTCGCCGGAGAAGTCGGCGTGACCCGGGGTATCAACAATGTTGATCTTATAATCTTTATAGTGTACGGCGGTATTTTTCGCCAGAATCGTGATGCCGCGCTCGCGCTCAAGATCGCCGGAGTCCATGACCCGGTCTGCCACCACCTGATTTTCGCGGTAAACGCCGCCCTGCTTTAACATCTGATCGACCAGGGTCGTCTTGCCGTGGTCAACGTGCGCGATGATCGCAATGTTCCGAAGCTTGTCCTGCGTCATATCCTGCGCCCCTTTCTTATCTTCCGCAAAATAAATCTAACAAACACGTATTTTAACACAGAGAAAAAGTAATTACAAGATTTTTTCAACCAAATTTGATGGGGTTTCCGGCATTTTTTTGAAGCAGTTCGACCCATCCGCGCACGCGCGGAACACCGCCTTCATAAAATGGACGGAAGGAGGGATCTTATGAATCCGATGGACTGCAAACAGGCGCAGAATGTCTGGAGCCGCGTCATGGCGGCGCAGACCGCCGCGCCGTGTACGAATGCGGAAAAAGCGCCGGAAAAGACTGCCCGCACGCAGCAGGCGCCTGCCGTTTCCATCACCCCCGAACAGGTGATGCAGGCGATGCACGAGGAGCTTTGCGACGCGGAAACCTACCGCTGCCTTGCCGCGCGCATGTCCGGCTGTGCCAGAAAGACGCTGCTTGCCATTTCCCACGACGAGCGCTGTCACGCGAAAAAGCTGGGGGCAATCTATTTCCTGCTCACCGGCAAGAAGGCATGCCCAAAAAAGCCGGAAAACCCCTGCATCACCTGCAACGCCGAGACGCTCCGCCGGCAGTATCAGCGCGAGCTTTCCGCGCGCGAGCACTATGAAGCGCTTGCCCCCATGTCCGGCGCGAGGGCATGCACGATGCGCGAACTTGCGCTCGACGAGTGCCGCCACGCGCAGAGCATCTACGAGCTGCTGCAAAGCTGTCTCTGAGACAGAAACGCGGCGTCTTCCGCGGTGGTGACAGAGCGAAAAATCTGTGATATAATATGAAAAAATAGGAATCTCCGGCAGAAAACCGCGGAAGATGGAGGACCGTATGCCCAAACGAAAGCCGAGCTTCAACACCATCTACATCTCCGAGCGCGTGCAGGAGTGCCTGCGCCCGATTGCGCACTGCGCGCTGACGACTGTGGTCGCCCCCATGGGCTACGGCAAGACGACCGCCATCAACTGGTTTCTTGCCGAGAAGACGAAGGGCGGCAAAGCCGTCGCCATCCGCATGAGCATTTACTCGGAAAAGCTGCCCATGCTCTGGCGCAGCGCGCAGGATGCGTTCCGGTTCGCGGGGCTGGATGTGCTCAGCGCCTTCGATTTTCCGACCGGCGAGGCTGCCGCAACGCTGGTTCTGGAGGAGCTTTGCCGCGCGTTTTCCTCCGGCAAGACGGCGTATTATCTGTTCCTCGACGATTTTCATCTGCTGCGAGACGAGCGCGCCGTGCGCTTCATCTGCCGCATCAGCGCGCGACTGCCCGACAATGCGCACCTGATCGTTGCCAGCCGCGACCGGTTTTTGCCCGCGGGCGAGATTGTCCGCCTGGGCGGAAATCTGCACCAGATCGGCATGGAGCACCTGCGGCTCAACCACACCGAGCTTGCCGTCTACGCTCACCGCTGCGGCGCAGAGCTTTCCGAGCAGCAGCTGGAGGCGCTTCTTCGGTCGAGCGAGGGCTGGTTCTCGGCAATCTATCTGAACCTGCGCGCGCTTTCCGAGCGCGGCAGGCTCCCAGACGCAAGCTCTGATATTTTCGAAATGTTCACCGCGGCAATGATCGACCCGCTGTCGCCGGACCGGCAGGAATTTCTGGCAGTCATGGGGCTGGCAGACGAATTTACCGCCGAGATAGCGCGCTTTGTCACCGAAAATCCGGAAACCGATGCGATCATTCAGGACCTGACGTGCCAGAACGCCTTTGTCACGCGCCTGCCGGACTCGCAGCGCTACCGGTTCCATCACATGATGAAAGAGTGCGCGCTTCGAAAATTCCGCATGCTGCCTGAGAAGTCTCAGATCTGCTACTGGAACCGCTTCGGCAGCTGGTACGGCGCGCACGGGCAGTACCTTCACGCGCTGAGCGCCTACAGAATGTCCGGCAACAACGACGCGGCGCTCACGATCATCGAAAAGGACGCAGGCAATCTTCTCTCGGCGCTTCACCCGGAGGAGCTGCTCGAGCGCCTGAACGCCTGCCCGGAGGAGGTTTTGATGCGCCACCCGACGGCGATTCTGGTCCTCATGCGCCGGCTTTTCACCTGGCGGCAGATTCCGAAGATGCTGCAGCTCAAGGCGCTTCTGGAGCGGGCGATTGCGGAAAGTACCGATATGCCGGAGGAAGAACGCGGAAATTTACTTGGCGAGTGCGACCTCATCATGAGCTTTCTCATGTATAACGACATCACGAAAATGAGTCAGCTGCACCGCAGCGCCAGCCGCCAGATGTCGCGCCCTGCCGTCACCATTCAGGCGGGCTCGAGCTGGACGTTCGGGTCTCCGTCGGTTCTTATGATGTATTATCGCGCGCCCGGCGAGCTTCAAAAAGAGACGCACGAGATGCACGAGTGCATGCCGCACTATTACCGCATCACGAACGGGCACGGGCTCGGCGCGGAGCTGGTTATGGATGCGGAGGCGAGCTTCATGCAGGGAAAGCTCCGCGAGGCAGAAATCGGACTGGAACGGGCGCGGGCGGCAATTGCCGGAAGTCGGCAGGAAAATATGGCGCTGTGCTGCGATTTTCTGGAGCTGCGGCTGCTTCGCTCCGGCGGCAGACACAGGCTCGATGTCAAAGCGCGCGCCGAAGCGCTTCTGGCGCGGCACGACGTGGTGCTGCTGAACATGTTTGAAAGCATCCTCGCGTATTACTACGCGCTGCTGCAGGAGGCGGAAAAAATTCCGGACGTCTTCCGGCTCCACCGCCTCGATACCGTCAACTACTTTGCCCCCGGCAAGCCTATGATGGAGCTGATTGAAAATCAGGTGTATCTGACGCAGGGCGAGTTCCCCCGCGTCATCGGACGAAGCGAGCTGCTGCTGTCTGTCTACGAAAGCCTACACTACGCGCTCGTCGCGCTGCACATCCGCCTGCAGACGGCAAGCGCCTATGAGGCGCTCGGAAACCGCGCGATGGCAAGAAAGCTTCTCGTCCGCGCGCTGGAAGACGCCGAGCCGGACGGGTTCGTGCTTCCGTTTGCCGAGAACGCGCCGTATCTGATGAACCATTACAGCGCGCTTTCGCGCGAGCTGGAAACGCCCTTTGCCGCAGCCGTCTGCGAAGCCTCCGGGCAGTGGCTCTCCCGGAAAGAGACCTCCGGCGCTCCATGCGAGCTGCCGGAGGCGCTGCGGGAGCTTTCCGAGCGCGAACGCTCGGTGGCGCAGCTGATGGCGCTGCGCAAGACGAACCGCGAAATTGCCGAGACGCTCTTTTTGTCCGAGGGCACCGTCAAGCAGTACATCAACCGCATCTATTCCAAGCTGGAGCTCACTGGCACCGCGCAGGAAAAGCGCCGCGCGCTGACGGCGCTGCTGCAAAAGAACTAACCGTTGGTTAATAGCGATTTTTTCCCAGCCGCCGTACAGTAAATCTGTACGGTGGCTTTCTGCCATCAGACCGGAAAAGGAGGGACACGAAGAAGATGTATCGGAAGTACATACAGGCTGTCGAGCCGCTGGACGACCATATTTTGCTGATCGATTTTACCTCCGGCAGCCGCCTGCTGCTGGACATGAAGCCGTATCTGGATTCCATCCGCTTCCGTTCGCTCGTGCGTCCGGAGGTCTGGAGCAGTGCAGAAACCAACGGCGTCTTTGTCCGCTTCGGGTCCGTAGAGCTGAGCCACGACGAGCTGATGGCGATGGCTGAGCAGGGACCGCGCGCATTCTGACGGTTCGGGGGGAACCGCGGGCGGGCAGCTGCTGCCCATGATATCGCAAGCGCGCCATCCGGAGCGGACAAAGACGAGCCGCACATTGTAAAGAAACGATCCTGCCCGCGCGGGCAGAAAAGGAGGAACCATGAAAAAGCTTTGGGGCTTTGTGAATCTTGTAGGCCTGCTCATCGCTGCTGCCGGATTTATTACCCATTCGGCGGTCCTGATCGTGCTGGGCATCGCCGTCTGCCTGCTCGGCGAGTGGCAGAAAAGCCGCGTATCAAGGGCGCAGCGTGAGCAGGCGCAGACCGGCGCCATCCGTCCGGCGCTTGCCGATGTCTTTGACAGCGCAGACTACCAGCCGGACGAGCGTCTGAGCGGGCTGGATATCGATCCCATGCAGCTGCTTCTGCATCAGGACTATCACTATGTCGACGGCTGTGACAAAATTACGGCGACCTATCACGGCGTTTCTGTTCTGCTCGGAAATGTCCGGCTGATGGATACCGACGTCTTCCGCGACGAAGAGAGCGGCATGGAGCGCAAGACGGAAAAAGAAGTCTGGCAGGGCTTGATGCTGACGTGCAAGGTCGGACACAGCTTCCCCATTGGATTTGCCATCGCGCCGCGCGGCAAGATCGACGGTCTGCTGCGCTATGCCGACGTCAAAACAGGAAACGAAACCTTCGACAAGCGCTTCACAGTCAAAACCGACAACGGCGATGCCGCGTTACTCACGCTCACGCCCCGCATGCAGGAGAAAATCCTTGCCGCCGCAAGCGTCAGCCCTGGACCGCTGTTCGTCACCTTCTGCCAGGACGGCAGAGTTTCTGCTGCCGTGCGCACCACCGGAAGAAACTTCTTCGTGCCGGAAAAGGCAAGCGCCGAGGGCGCCCGCGCGCGTCTGACGGAAAATCTTCGAAAGATTCTTGCCATCGTCGACGAGGCAAGCCCCATCGCTGGCGCGCCTGCGCAGGAGGGAACGTGATATGCCGCTCTGGCTTGCCTGTGTGCTTTTGCTTGCGGACCTCATCGCGCTTGTTTACTTCCGCAGACAGCTGCGGGAGAAAAAGACGATGCGCGTGATTGCCACGTGTGTGTGCAGTGTTCTTGCTGCGCTGCTGCTGCTCTACCTCGCGCTTGCTGCAATGCTCCTGTTCGCCGCCTCTCAGAACTGAAAAATCAATCGCCCGCCTGTTACAAAGCATAACAGGCGGGCAATTTTGTCCGTCAACAGGCGTGCGTCTTTTGATGAATCAGCTTTCCATCTGCCGTCCTAAAAAGCCGGCGACGGTCTGCACGAGCTTCTGCTCGGCTTCTCCGAGCGGCTCGTCCTGCTCTTCGAGAAGAAGCATCACGCAGCCCATCAGATCACCCTCAGACAGAATCGGTGCGCTTACGCCGAGATAATACCGCTCCGAGCTGTCTGTCGGATGCAGCTTTGCCTGCCCCGGCTGATAGCGGTAAAATTTCCGCGATTCCATCAGCTGCTCGAGCTCCTGCGAGCAGTGCTTGTCCATCAGCTCGCGCCGCTGCACACCATAGGCGGCAATCATCGCGTCGCGGTCGCAGACGGCAGCGATATGCCCGGTGTTTTTCCCAATCGACTCGCAGATCTGACCCGCGAAATCCGTCAGGTCTCCCATCGGGGAATACTTCTTGAAAATGACCTCTCCGTCCTTCTCCGTATAAATCTCCAACGGGTCGCCCTCGCGGATGCGAAGGGTGCGGCGGATCTCCTTCGGAATGACCACACGCCCGAGGTCGTCAATGCGGCGAACAATGCCAGTTGCTTTCATATCGAAATCTCCCTTGTCTGTTAAATACTACAAAGCTATTGTTTGCCGCAGACGGGAGATTATGCAGAAGATTGTACAAGAGACCGGCGCGTGCGGTGGATGTGAGAAAAGGGCAAAGAATGCAAAAACAGGCGCAGTCTCGACAGACTGGCGCCTGCTTTACAATTTGCAGCAAACCGCCGCAGGTGCAGCGCAGAGGATTATGATCTGGCGGAGGTCTGCTTTTCGCTGCGGGGACGCTGCGCCGCCACGGCTGCAACAATCAACACGATGCCGGCTGCCTTCCGGATGTCAAACGCCTCCTGATATAGAAAAATTCCGAGCAGCGCCGCAACAACCGGCTCCAGCATTGACATGACTGCCGCAGTTCCGGCTTCGATCTGAGAAAGACCGATGGCGTAAAACAGATACGGAAACAGGCAGCACAGGCTTCCGATGCCGAGCGAAAGCAGAAGTACGGAGGGTTGGGCAAAAAGCGCGAGAGCTTTGCCGTCAAATCCGGCAAGCGGAATTGCTGCCGCGGCAGCGAATAAAAATGTGTAAACGGTCACGGTCCGGCTGCTGTATTTTTTCAAGGCGAGTTTGCTGAAGACTGTGTATAGCGCATATCCAACCCCGGAGCCGAGACCAAAGACGATGCCCCGGACCGACAGACGGGTTTCTGCGCCGACACCGGTGACCAGCACACACCCGAGGAACGTTGCCGCAACTGCAATTCCTTTTCGAAGCGTCAGCCGCTCCCGGAATACCCACACGGACAGCACGTTTACAATGGCGGGCGCCGTGTAGAGCAGAATTGCTGCGACGCCGAGAGAAGACGCCTCAATGGCATTGAAATAGCACCAGTTGAACAGCGCAAAGCTGCATACGCCGGTCAGCACGAACAGATAGCAATCGCGCAGCCGGACGCAAAGACTGCTGCGGTCTGCGGCCAGCAGAAACAGCGTGTCCGCAATCGCCGGGACCGCAATACGGATGGCGACAATCTGCATCGCGGAAAAGCCGGCGGCGCTCAGTCTGCGGACAAAGATTCCGACGACGCCCCACAGAGCAGCTGCGAGAAGAATGAAGAAACACGCGCGTCTTTTAGCACCCATGATTGATGTCCTGCCTTTTTGATCCGACACGGCTGGGATCAATAATACCCTTCCGTTGTCCATTTTGCCAGCGGCAGATCCTTGGACCATGGCACCTGCGCCAGCGCCTGCGCGATACGCTTTGCTGCCGCATTTGCCTCGCGGACCACACGGCTTTCATCGTCTGTGAGAAGCTTGTGATCCTCGACCACAATGCGCCCGTCGACCATGACCATGTCAACCTCATGACCGCGTGCGGAGTATACCAGATTCGGAATCAGATTCCGAATCGGCGCGTCGTAGATTGGATTCAGATGCGGATAGGAAAGGTCAATGGTAATCAGGTCTGCCCGTATTCCTGCGTGAGGACAAACGATTTGGGAAGCTCGTCGGACGGCAGCCGTTGCGCAGATTTGTCTGGAAGTTTTCCTCCTCCGTCTGGGACAGGTGCGTGAAGATTCCAACGCCGAAGTGATCTGCCTGCGCCTTGATTTCCCTGAGAATTTCCGCCGAGCAGTACTCCGTCGAATGCGGACCGAAGCGGCAGGTGATGCGCCTGCCGTGGCTCTGGTGGCAGGTCTCCACGAGCCGGATGTTGTTGGTGAGCTTTTCATTGCCCACGCTGCTGTCCAGCGGAATCAGCTGCCCCAGCTCCACCTGCATGATGTCGCGCGGAAGCTCGTTGATCATGCCGCTGACGCACGCGCGCGCGCCGAACTACGACCGTCCGAAGCCGAAGCTTTTTGACCTTCAGGCATATGTCGGTCAGCTGCAGAAGCAAGCCGCGCCGGAATTTTTCGGCAGCCGGGAGGATCTGCCGCCCTTCCTTCACGGCAGTGTCCACAGACCGCCGAAGGATATGGACGAGTATATCCGCCGCCTGGATGAAAAAATCGCCGAGCTGGAAGCCGCAGAAGCTGCCGAGCGCGAGGCGCAGCAGAAGCCCTGGTCGTTCGAGCTGACCGGCTATCACAAGAGCAAAGCCGAGCTGGCGCAAGCCATCCGCCGCGAGGCGGGCACGATGGTCAAAAAGGCGCGGGAAATCCTGCAGAGTCTGCCGCACACCTTCCGCTTCGAAAGCCGCGAGGAAATGCGCAGCGCCATGCAGAAGCTCCTGGAAGCGGGCGGCGAGATTGCGCCTCTGACCGGCGAGGCAGATGAAGACGAACCGGAGCCGCTTCCCGCCGGGCTGGAGGCGCCGGAGCTTTACAGTGTGGTGCTGGTCGAGGTTCCGCTGCAGCGCCGGGTCGAGGTATCGCAGATTCTGCAGAGCATGATGCAGCTGCCCCTGCCGCAGGCGCGGAAGCTTCTTGACAAGCTGCCGTATCCGCTGGATTTCGGCAGCGAGAAGGAAGCGGCGCAAAAAGCCGCGCAGGCGCTTCAAAATGCCGGTGCGGTAATCTTTACGCTCGGCTTTGAGCCGGACTGACCCATACAAAAAGCTGCCCGCCGGAATGCTCCAACGGGCAGCTTTTTCTGTTTTTTATTCGCCGGGGTGACTGGAAACGACCTTGCCGATGTTCCAGACAAACGCGGCGCGCTTTGCGGCGTCCAGCCGCTCTTCGGGGCTGTGGTAGTCGACCTGCGCCGTGTGTGCGCCGCAGTCGCAGCACGTCACGTAAACGCACCAGCCGCCCTCGTCTTCGATCACGCCGTCGCCCCCGCAGTGCGGGCACGCCTGCAGCTCAATATCCTTTACTTCCATCTTGTTTCTCCTAACTCCGCCGCGCCGCGCGCGGCTGTTTTACCTGATTCTACCGCAAAGAGACCGGCAAATCAACCTAAAAAAGAATGAGCGAGAAATAGCGGGTTTTCCCGTCGTTTTCCCAGCACTTCATGCCGACAAAGTCTGCCATCTTCTGCGCATTCACGCAGTAAGCCGACATGCACGACGCCGTCTTCCAGGGACCGGCACCCATCATGAGCGTGTCGGTTACGCCGCTTTCGTGCATGCGCGCAAGAAGCTGCTCGGTCAGCTCGTTCTGGTGCCGCTTTGCTGCTTTCTGCTCCTGTTTGTCCATGGGGTCTTTTGGCGTATGCTCGATCATGAGAACGAGCGCCGTTTCGTGCTGCCGGACGCGCGCCGTCATTTCCTCCACTGTGCCGCTTGCGGGCGGACATGCAGGCAGGACGTTATAGTTACCGCACAGGTTTTCCTCGCAGAACATGCGGTATTCCGGCACGATCACCAGCTCGGATACCGGCATCAGCGCCGCCTGTGTAAAGCCGAGCGCCTTCGCTTCTTTGACGTAATCCATAAAAACGCCTCCCGACATTTTGAGGCAGCACCGCACAATTGCGTCTGCGGACTTCGGAGGATCTTTTGCCCCAATCTTGCAGTTCGAAACACTTGAAATCCACAAAGGATTCCTGCGTGTTTCAAACTTTATCTTGGAACAAAATCTCTCGCCGAAGTCTCTTGCCGAATTGCGCGGTGTTGCCTTAGATTTCTGCTTCCTTATTTTAGACCAGTTTGCGTGCAATATCAAGCAAAAACGAAAAAAAGCGGTCCGGAAAATCCGGACCGCTTCCAAAAAGCAGAAACCTGAGAGCTTACTTGGCAAAGACCTTCTTGAGTCTTGCAAAGCGGGGCAGACCATCTTCCTTTTCGAGCTTCGTTTCGCCCTGGATGAGCGGCAGAGCATACTTCGCGAACTCTTCGGTGACGTTGTTGCCCTCGGCGTTGATCCACTCGCGCGGGAACTTCTTTTCAAAGTTCGCGCAGTCGGACAGGTCAAACAGCTTCATCTCGCACTTGTAGCCGTTCGTGCGGTCGCAGGCGAAGCCGACCATCTTGTCGGTCGTGCCCTTGATCATTTCCTCGACCGCAGTCTTGCCGGCGCAGAACGCCTCGTCGATGTCGGTCTGGGACGCGCAGTGCGCGGCGCAGCGCTGCAGAAGGCTCAGCTCGATGCCGCGGACCTTCGCGCCGGTCTTTTCCTTCAGGACGTTGGCAAGAAGCGCTGCCAGACCGCCGAGCTGGGCATGACCGAAGCCGTCGGTGCCGGAGGTCTTCGCCTCGGAGACGAACTTGCCGTCGGCATAGTGGATGCCCTCGGAGACGGCGACGATGCAGCTGCCGTTTTTCTTGTAGCAGGCGGAAACGTCGGCAATGAACTTGTCCATGTCGAAGTCGACCTCGGGCAGGTAGATAAAGTCGCAGCAGGGCTCTTTCGTGTTGGGAAGGGACGCGGCGGCAGTCAGCCAGCCGGCATGACGGCCCATGCACTCGATGACGGTGATCTGACCGACGTTATACACACGCGCGTCGCGGGCAATTTCCATGACGGAGGTCGCGATATATTTTGCAGCCGAGGCAAAGCCGGGGCAGTGGTCGGTGCCGAACAGATCGTTGTCGATGGTCTTGGGCACGCCCATGACGCGGCACTCGTAGCCGACCTTCTTCATATACTTCGAGATCTTGTTGCAGGTGTCCATGGAGTCGTTGCCGCCGTTGTAGCAGAAGTAGCGCACGTCGTACTTCTTGAAGATTTCGAGAATGCGCTTGTAGTCGGTGTCGTCGACGTCGGGATCGGCAATCTTATAGCGGCAGGAGCCGAGCGCGGAAGAGGGCGTATAGGGCAGGCGGTCGAGCTCTGCGCGGTCTTCTTCGTCCATGCACAGAAGCTGATCGTCCAGAACGCCCTTGATGCCGTGGTATGCGCCGTAGACCTTCGTGATGCAGTCGGCATCGAGCGCAGTGCGGATGACGCCGTAGGCACTGGAATTGATAACCGGCGACGGACCGCCGGACTGACCGATGATCAAGGAACCTTTCAACATAAAATCAATCCTCCTGAAAATGATAGGTTAGCCTTCAAATCAAATTAACCAAAAAGAATATAACACGAAAGCAGGAAATTGTAAATTCATCTATTGCATAAATTCTGTTGTTTTGGTAAAATTCTTTTTGGAAATTGTAGCTTAACACAATATATTTTATTCTGTATCATAAAAAAGGAGAGATGTATCATGGCATTGGTAACTTCTACCGAAATGTTCAAGAAGGCATACGACGGCGGCTACGCCATCGGCGCTTTCAACGTCAACAACATGGAAATCGTCCAGGGCATCACCGAGGCGTGCAAGGAAGAGCATGCGCCTGTGATTCTGCAGGTTTCCAAGGGCGCGCGCGCCTATGCAAACCACACCTACCTCGTCAAGCTCGTCGAGGCGGCTGTCATTGAGTGCCCCGAGATCCCCATCGTTCTGCATCTGGACCATGGTCCCGACTTTGAGACCTGCAAGGCTTGCATCGACGGCGGCTTTACCTCCGTCATGATCGACGCTTCCTCCAAGCCCTTTGCCGAGAACATCGAGATCACCAAGAAGGTTGTCGAGTACGCGCATGACCACGGCGTCGTCGTCGAAGCAGAGCTCGGCACCCTCGCCGGCATCGAAGACGAGGTCAAGGTCGCCGCGCACGAGGCTTCCTACACGCACCCCGAAGAGGTTGAGGAGTTTGTCACCAAGACCGGCTGCGACTCGCTTGCCATTGCCATCGGCACCAGCCACGGCGCATACAAGTTCAAGCCCGAGCAGTGCACCCGCAACGAGCAGGGCATCCTGGTTCCGCCTCCCCTGCGCTTCGACGTGCTCGAAGAGGTCTCCCGCAGACTGCCCGGCTTCCCGATCGTGCTGCACGGTTCTTCTTCCGTGCCGCAGGAATACGTCAAGATGATCAACGACAACGGCGGCAAGATGCCCAACGCCATCGGCGTTCCCGAGGATCAGCTCCGTCAGGCAGCAAAGCTGTCCGTCTGCAAGATCAACATCGACTCCGACCTGCGTCTTGCCATGACCGGCACCATCCGCGAGTTCTTCAACGAGCATCCCGACAAGTTTGACCCGCGCGAGTATCTCAAGCCCGCCCGTGCCAACATCAAGGAGCTCGTCCGCCACAAGCTGCGCGACGTTCTCGGCTGCGCCGGCAAGGCGTAATCGCGAAAACCAGCAGATAACCCATTCCCCGTCCGGCATTCCGGGCGGGGAATTTTACGCAATTCAGGACAGGAAGCGATGCTCGAGCGTTCGGACCATGTCGACATAGCGGTCCTTGCACTGCGCCAGCCGACCGTTTTGCAGATCTTCATAGCAGGGCGCAAGCCACGTCTCGCGGATGGCGCGATAGGTTTCGCGGCGCTCGGAGCCGAGATTGATGCAGGTCACAATGCCGGGGGCAATGTCATAGTATTCGCGGATTAACGCCTCTCCGTCCGGGCAGGACTTCAGATAGCCGTCGCGGAAGGCGCGGAAGGCGGTCAGTTCCTCACAGTCGTCGGGCTTTCCCTCTTCTTCGCAGACTGCCGTCGTGATGAAGCACAGCCCCAGAATCTTTTTGCGGAAGCCGGTGGAAATTTCTTCGTAGCTGCCGAGATAGAACGGCGCTTTGGGATAGCGCCGGACCCACTCCTTCTGCAGCACGTCACAGAAGTCTTCGCTCGTGGCAAGCGCCAGCTTCCGGATTGCAGGGACGAGGAAGATGGCAATGACCATTTTATCGTCGTCGCGCGCGCCCTTCGGGCTGCGGTCCTGCGCCCAGTCCAGCTCCAGCTCGTCCAGAAGCGCCGCTGCGCCGGTTAAAAGAAACGCATCCTTCTCGTCCGGCATGGCGCAGACTGCCTCGTCGAGCGCGCGGTAAACCGGCTCCGCCGCCTGATACACGTCGGAAAACGCCGCCTCAAACTCGTTTTTCGTGATCTTTCTCTGATAGCCGCGGAAGCGCCGCACGCAGGACGGCAGCTGCTTTTTTGCCGCGTCAAAGCGCGAAGCCGCCTCGTCGGGCGCAAGCGAAACGGCGGGACCCGCGGGAGTGTCCAGCAGCTCGTCTGCAGACAGCCGCGCGCCGCAGAACATGCAGGAAAATTCCGAAAGCTTTGCCGGCACCGTCAACGCTTCTCCGCACCGGGGGCAAAAACCGCTCAAATATTCTTCACTCATGAAAGGTACCTGCTTTCGTATAAAATCTGCGCCGCACAACCGGCAAGCTGGCTGTGCGGCGTAGGTCTATTTTTTCACAAATCGTGCGCGATGTCAAGTCAATTGGTGCAAAGCAGATACGCGGTGTCATCTGCCGCGCCTCTCGCACCGCAGATGATTATGGCGTATTCGCTGCCGATGGCGGCTTCCAGCTCGTCCAGCGCCGCTTCCGTCAGCTCCCGGCGGTATATGCCGTTTTTCAGCTGCTCAAACGTACCAGGCAGCTCTTCCGGGCTGCAATGCTCGAGCAGAAGCACCCGGCAGCCGGTCTGGCGCGCCAGCTGCTCAGCATACTCCTTTGCGCTCTGCGCGCGCGGGAAAAGCGTATCGCCCATGGAAACGGAAGCCTCGCCGCTGTCGAAGCCCGGAAGACGGATCAGATGAAACCCTGCCAGCACGGCAAGAAGCGCCGCGACCGCAGCCATTACGCCGACAAAGCGCAATAGCGGCTTGCGCTCTTTTTTCTGCCGCGTCTCGCGGCGGATTTTCTGCATGACCGCGTCGTGCAGCAGCTGCGGCGGCTCCTGCTGCAGACCGGGCAGCGCCTCGTCTGCCAGCCGAAGCTCGTTTTGAATTCTGCGGCACTCGGGGCACGATGCCAGATGCGCATCCAGCGCCGCCTGTTCTTCTATTGTAATTGCGCCGTCAAGCTGCGCACTCAGCAGCTCCAGCGCCTCGTTGCATGTGATCATAGACGCACCTCGCCTTCTATCGGTTCTGACGAAGCGGCGTCAAAATAGTTCCCGGCTTTTAAAATTTTTCTTAAAGACAGCCGCGCCCGTGCCAATCTGGATTTGACCGTTCCGACGCGGACGCCCAGAATGTCCGCAATCTGCTCGTAGGGAAGGTCTTCAACGACCCGCAGCTGCAAAATCTCGCGGTGGTCCGGGGCAAGCTGCCCCATCGCGCGCGCCAGCTCGATTTTCGTTTCGTTCGTGATTGCCTGCTGCTCGGGAAGCGGATTGACGTCCGGAATCGAAAGCTCAGCGCCCTCGTCCCTGTCATCGTAATTTTCCGTGAGCGAGGTTTCCTGCCGCCGCTTTTTCCGGCGCAGAAAATCGATGCACACGTTACTCGTCAGGCGAAACAGCCACGTGGAAAAGCTCGCCTCAAACTGGTACTGCCCCAGCGCGCGCCATGCCTTGATGAACGCCTCCTGGGAAAGATCCAGCGCGTCGTCGGGGTTTGCTGCCATGCGAAGGCAGAGGTTATAGACCTTCTTCTGGTGCGCAAGCAGCAGCTGCTCGAAGGCGGAATTGTCGCCCTGCTGCGCCCGGCGGATCAGTTGTTCTTCTGACATAGCATCACCTCAAATCGCGCTTTACTCCGGCGGCGATGGCGTAAATATCGTCCATCGAAGAAATGCCGGAAATTTTCTCTTTATAATATCCGCTGTGCGCCACGCCGCGCAGATACCAGGCAAAGTGCTTGCGCGCTTCCAGGCACGCGATGTGCTCGCCCTTGTCCTGCCTCGCCAGCTCAAATTGCCGCAGCGCCGTATCGACGCGCTGGGACAGCGCCGGGCGCTCCGGAACGGGCGCTCCCATCACAGCCGCCTTGCATTGCCCCAACAGCCACGGGTCTCCAAAGACGCCTCTTCCCAGCATCAGCCCGTCTGCATTTGTCCGCTTCGCGCAGTGCACGGCGTCTTCGGGCGAAAAAATGTCACCGTTGGCAATCACGGGGATGGACACGGCAGCTTTGACGTCATGGATGATGTCCCAGTCGGCAACGCCGGAGTAGAGCATCGTCTTCGTTCTGCCGTGGACCGCGATGGCGCTTGCGCCCGCCTGCTCCAGAAGCTTTGCCAGCTCAACGGCGTTGACGCTTCCCTTGTCCCAGCCCTTGCGCATCTTGACCGTCACGGGAACCGGAACCGCATGTGTTACGGCTTCAACAATCCGCGCCGCTTTCTCGGGGTCTTTCATCAAGGCGCTTCCGTCGCCGTTTCCGGCGATCTTTGGCATCGGGCAGCCCATGTTGATGTCGATGAAATCCGCGCCCGAATGCTCCAGCGCCAGCGCCGCGCCCTCTGCCATCACGGCAGGGTCGTTGCCGAAGATCTGCGCGCCGCAGATGCCGGCGTCGGTTTTCCGCAGCAAAGACAGGCTTTTTTTGTCCTTGTACACCAGCGCGCGCGACGAGACCATCTCGGTCACGGTGATGTCCGCGCCGAGCTGCGCCGCGATACAGCGGTATGCCCAGTCGGTCACGCCCGCCATCGGGGCAAGAACGATGGGGCTTTCTATGGGAAACCTTCCGAGCTGCATACGCGCGCCTCCTTTTTGTGCCGTATCGGCAATTATACCACAAAACGGCAGCAAACGCAACGTGAGCGCCTGCGTCATTTCCAGGATAAAAAAAGCCTGCGGCAAGGAACTTGCCGCAGGCTTTTGCGCGTTTTACTGGACGATGAAGTTAACGGACTCGTCGCCCTGCTTGTCTTCGCCGTAGACGTAGTCCTTGCCGGGCATGACCGCGTTGAGGACGATGCCGACGATGGAGCCGACTGCCAGACCCGACAGGCTGATGGGACCGAGCGCCAGGGAGCCTGCGGAGGAGTAGCTGATGCCGATCGAGAGGACCAGAATCAGAGCCGCGACCAGAACGTTTCTGGACTTCGTGAAGTCGACCTTGTTCTCGACGACGTTTCTGACGCCGACTGCCGAGATCATACCGTAGAGGACCAGGCTGACGCCGCCGATGGTGCCGCCGGGCATGGAGGAGATGATTGCCGCGAACTTCGGGCTGAAGGAGAAGCACATGGCAAGGATTGCCGCGATGCGGATGACGCGCGGGTCGTAGATCTTGCTCAGGGCAAGCACACCGGTGTTTTCGCCGTAGGTGGTGTTGGCAGGCGCGCCGAAGAGGGCTGCGAGCGTCGTTGCCAGACCATCGCCCATCAGGGTTCTGTGCAGACCCGGGTTTTCAATGTAGTTGCGGTTGCAGGTGGAGGAGATTGCGGAGACATCGCCGATATGCTCGACCATGGTCGCAAGGCTCAGCGGGACAATCGTGATGACCGAGGTCAGAAGCAGGTGGGAATCGACATTGCCGTTCATGAACAGACCGAAGACGGTCTCGTCCTTGTAGATCGGAAGCGCGAACCACTTGGCGTTTGCGACGTTGTTGACGAGCGTTTCGCGGACGGACGGGTCAGCGATGACCGCGATGACGTAGGAGCCGATGACGCCGAGCAGAATGGGGATGATCTTGATCATGCC
>DPCD01000151.1 GCA_003516765.1 Clostridiales bacterium
CATCCGTTACAATCTTCTGCATAAGAAGCTGCGTATCTGCCTGTCGCGTTTCGGCTGGCCGTGGAGCCGCGAGGTCTGCATGCTGATGCTCAAGTGCCACAACGTCTATACGGACACGCCCATCGTCTACTTTGACGATGCGCCGCAGATGTACCATCAGATGTTCATGGTCGACATGGGACCGAAGTGGCTGGATCGCTCGCTGCGCCATCAGGTAATGTTCGGTTCCGGCGACCCCGGTCTGGAGCAGATCCGCATGATCAACGCCGTCCGCGGTCTGGAGTTGCGCGATTCGACAAAGGAACTGATTCTCAGCCGCAATGCGCTGGAATTTTTGGGACTGGAAAAGGATTTGAGGTGGACCAATAATTAAATCGGAGCGTATTACGATTCTGACCAAAGAGTATAATCAGATGATCGTCATCACCGGGCAGGTGGAGGAAATTGTCCGGAATAGCGGCATCAAAGACGGCGTCGTCTTTATCATCACGAACCATACGACGACTGGCATTACCGTCAATGAAGGGCTCGAGTGCATCCAGAGCGATATCATGGAAATGCTCGGCAAGGTTGCGCCGGAGGAGGGCATCTACAGCCACGCGAGATTCCTCGAATCCTACGGTGCTATGGCAAACAACGCGCCCGGTCACCTGAAGGGGCACCTTACGGGAAACCACTGCGTGTTCGAGGTGCAGAACCATGAGATGAAGCGCCGGTTCGCGCAGGAGATCTATCTGTGTGAGTTTGACGGACCGCAGGAGCGGACCATCAGCGTGATCATCATGGGAGAGTAAGCGGAAATACAACCAGCCGAAGCGGCAATATCAATCTCAAATAAGACGCCGGAGCGGTCCAGACGGGCTGCTCCGGCGCTTGCGTTTTTGTGTGCCGTTTGTTAAGATAGGGAAAAACAGAAGGGTAGCTGGAGCATGAAGCGAGATCTGGGCGTGAAGCCGTTTTTGTTTCCGATGCCGGTTTTGATGGTTGCTACCTACGGTGACGGCGATGTGGTCGACGTGATGAACATGGCGTGGGGCAGGATCTGCGCGAGAAATATGGTGCCTCTCAAAATCAACGAGAAGCACAAGACCTCGGAGAATCTCAGAAAGCGCGGCGCGTTTACGCTTTCAATTGCCGATTTGCCGCACATGGAAGCTGCCGATTTTTTCGGCATTGCCAGCGGTAACCGGATGCCGGACAAGTTTGCACGCAGCGGCTTGACTGCCGTCAGAAGCGAAAAGGTTGACGCGCCGGTCATTCAGGAGTTTCCGCTGACGCTGGAGTGTTGTGTTGTCGAGGACAAAATGGAGGTTTACGGGCATCATATTCTCGGCGAGATCGTCGGCGTGCTGGCAGACGAGGACGTTCTGGATGAGGAGGGAAATGTCGATGCGAAAAAGCTCAACGCCCTCGTCTACGATCAGATGCAGGGCAGCTACTACACGATCGGAGAAAAGGCGGGCAAGGCGTGGAGCGTGGGCGCAGGTCTGATGAAAAACGAAGAATAGGAAAGCGCCGGGGAGGATACCTGTTTGGTATCCTCCCCGGCGCTTTGCGTGAAGGGGAGACTTATTTCAGATACCTTGCGGATTCTGCTTCAAGCGCTTTCCAGACCGGATACTGCGCTCCGGCTTCATCGAAGAAGCGCTTGAGGTCCCGGTTTAAGGCGCTCATTTCGTCTACCGCGTTCATCGCGTGGTCCGAGGCGCAGATTTTGCCGAGCGAGGTCGCACACATGAGCTTGAAAAAGCGCAGGCAGGTTTTGCGGTAAAGTCCTACGCGCTGACCGGAAAATACAATCGCCGGCTGGAAGATGCCATCGACGAAAACGCGAGCGCCAACCTGGATATGGAGTGCAGGCTTCTGCCGCTGATGCTGGCGCAGAACCTGATGGCGAAGCTGCTGGATGTGGGTGTGGTAGCGCTGTCGCTTGCACTTTATACAAGCGGGCGCATGGCGCTTCTGAACTGCGTGATGCTTTCGATCTGCTCGTTTCTGCGCACCGAAGGGCTGGAGCAGGCAGGCACGCAGTCGAGTCTTCTTCGCGTAGTCGACACCTGCGTCAATCAGGCAGACGACATTCTGCGGCTGCCTGCGATGGACACTTCGGGCAGCGAGTTTGCGCCGGAGCGGCATGACCTCCGGGCGGAGGATATTCACTTTTCCTACGGTGAAAAGCCCATCATCCACGGTATTACTCTGGACATTCCCGAACGGACAACCACAGCGATTGTCGGACCCTCCGGCAGCGGCAAAACGACGCTGTGCCAGCTGCTGCCTCGCTTCTGGGATGTGGACACAGGCAGCGTGACGCTCGGAGGGTATGACGTGCGCAAGTACGATATGGACAGCCTGATGCGAAATTTCAGCTTCGTGTTCCAGAACGTCTATCTGTTCCATGATACAATTGCAAACAACATCCGCTTCGGGCAGCCGGACGCGCCGACGCAGACCGTCATAGAAGCGGCAAAGAAAGCCCGCTGCCACGAGTTTATCACAAAGCTGCCGCAAGGGTATGATACCGTGCTCGGAGAAGGCGGCGGCACACTTTCCGGCGGCGAGCGCCAGCGGCTTTCCATTGCCCGCGCCATCATGAAAGATGCGCCCGTGATCATCCTGGACGGGGCGACCGCGAATGTGGACCCGGAAAACGAGCAGGAGCTGATGGAGGCAATCGGCGAGCTGACGCGCGAGAAAACCGTAATTATGATTGCACACCGGCTCAAAACGGTCCGGAACGCCGATCAGATTCTGGTGGTCGATCAGGGGCGGATTGTCCAGCGCGGTACGCACGACGAGCTCATCCAGCAAGACGGCATTTATCGCAGCTTTGTTGCCGAACGCGAGCAGGCGGCAAGCTGGAAGGTATAAAAGAGAAACAGCAGCAGCGGCAGATGTTCTGCCGTCGCTGCCGTTTGACAAGTTTGGACAAAAGTTGACGTTTTTCGGGTTCCTGGCTCAGATTGTCGAATTGTGTCTGTAAAAAGTGGAAAATTTCTGCGCGGAAAATATTGAAATTTCTACAGATATGTGGTAAATTATAGTCATCGCAGCGAAAAATAGTGTCTGGCCGGACAACTCCACGATTTAAAGGAGACAGTCCCATATGGAATCTCAAATCAAAATTCTACTCGTCGACGCCAATGAAACCTTTGCCTCCCAGCTTGCTTCTGTGCTGGGTCAGAATCCTGCCTTTGATGTTGTCGGCGCTGCAAACGACGGCGAATGCGCCGTGGAGCTTTTACATCGCGAGCAGCCGGACGTGCTGATCATGGACCTGCTGCTGCCGAAGCTGGACGGCATTTCCGTCCTGAAAGAGGCAAGCTCGCTTCCGAAGCCGCCGCTGGGTCTGGTGCTGACGGGCCTTCTGACCGACTACGCCGCGCAGGCGGCAGAAAAGCTCGGCGTGCGGTACTTTATCAGCAAGCCGTGTAATTTGCAGATGGTCGCCGAGCGCGTGCTGGAAATCGTCGCGGCAGAGCGCGCGGAGAAAAAGCCCTTCCGGCAGGAGGCGCAGGTCGAAGCGCTGGTGACCTCGATCATCCACGAAATCGGCGTTCCGGCGCACGTCAAGGGCTATCAGTATCTGCGCGAGGCAATTTTAATTGCCGTCGACGATATGGACGTAATCAACGCCATCACGAAGGTTTTGTATCCGCAGGTCGCAAAGACGTTTTCCACGACGCCCTCTCGCGTCGAGCGCGCCATCCGGCACGCCATCGAGCTGGCGTGGGACCGCGGCGATCTGGAGACGCTGCAGAAATTCTTCGGCTACACCGTCTCCAACACCAAAGGCAAGCCCACCAATTCCGAGTTCATCGCCCTCATTGCCGATAAGCTGCAGCTGCAGCTCAAAAGCGGGGCGGTCCGTTGAGCATCCTGTCAAAAGGGCGCGCTGCAGAATGCAGCGCGCCCTTTGGTTCTGCGCCGTCCGGCTCCGATCGTCCGCACAAAATTGCCGTTTTCTACATGATACATAGCAGTCCTGCACAGAGAACACCGCCGCGATCTCAGAATTTTTCACGGTTGATCCAGAGTCCCAGGGCGGGGTTCGGGATGTAATAGATTTCTTCGCCGTCCACGGTGTTGCAGCCGTAGTGCATCTTTTCGGGGTCGAATTTTTTCGCCAGCTCGTCATAGCTTGCGCTCCGGAAGCCGACGCTCTCGATTTCTTCGCACGTAATATCCTTCACGGCATACGTAATGGAGAATCTGCCGTCTGACGAGCCGTGGATGAGGTGCGCTGCCGCACCCATATTCTCGCGCAGGTCGGTGTTTTCCGGCTTGTTGAACGCCTCCAGCGTGCGGAGTCTGCCCCTGTAGCCGTATTTGCGGATGAGCCTGTCCACCTGCGCGTCCTCGCCGAATTTTGTCACGCCGGGCGCTAAAATGATCAGCTCTCCGCCGTCGGCGATCGCCATGCGCGTGCGGTAGACAGCTTTGTTGCCGAGCCAAGTGCTCTTGAATTCACTGGGATCGAGATACACGACGCATTTTTGGATGCCGTGTTCGACAAAGTCAATATTTTTCTCCTGTGCCAGCTTGACTGCTTCCGTCAGGCAGCTTCTGCCCTCGCCGATAAACAGACCGTGCATCACGCTTTCGCCCTCCGGCGCGGTGCAGACAGTAAGAACGAAGAGAATCGGACGATCCTTCAGAAAATGCTCCATGCCGTAGTCGAAAATTTTGCGCACGGGCGTGTGGTCCTTGCCCATCATGCGCTCCATGCCGTAGACCGCGCCAACCATGTGGGATTTATGGATCATGTCGCTTCCGCCGACACCGACAAAGAGATTTTTCGAGTGATTCGCCATGCCGATGACCTCTTGCGGCAGACGCCAAGGCTGCGCGCAAAGCTGAGTCGCTCCTCAACCAGATCGATCAGAATCGGTTCTGCGCCATGCAGCGCGCGCGCTGGCTGAATCAGATCATGCCCGAGCGGCAAAAAAGCGCGGTTGAAGAGCATACGCAAATCATCAGCGCGCTTCTTGGCAAAGATCTGGACCAGTCGATCTGCGCAATCCGCCAGCATTTAACAAACAGCGAGCATGCCTTTGAAACGGTCTATCACAGCGGTCACATGCGGCAGATTTCCAAAATGCTCTCCAGCGCATTTGCCGAGCAGTCTCCGCAGGCATAATACGGTTTCCCGTTTGCGGCAGCATCGTGTACGTCTTCCACGTGTCCGGTGCTGCTTTTTTATATTGCTGCTCGGAAAGTACACTTCCTATCTCTGTTATTTATTTTATATAATCCTTTATAAATGTCAGCACTATTTTATGTTTTCCGTCGACATTTGTACAGATTGTATATTTTCAGCGTCAAACATCCGGCATTTCGTCCATCATTCCCAGAGCTATTGTCGCCTATTCTTCCTGTCTCTTCGAATTTTTGATATGTATCGCCAATTTGGTTTTTCTTCCGATGACATCGCAAACGTCAAAATTATGTCGACAATCCATGCGTATGAATTTGCCGAACGGAAGCCCGGTTTTTCCTTTCTATTCCTGTTTTCCGTCAAACCGCTGTAAATTCTCTACCAGTTTTGCCGCATTGCACAAA
>DPCD01000009.1:0-2718 GCA_003516765.1 Clostridiales bacterium
TACTTCGACAAGAACGGCGGCAATCTGGGTGCTATGGGCTGCGTGGGCTTCCTGTTCAGCCAGAAGGGCGTCATCGACATCTCTCTGGAGGACAAGGACGCCGACGAGGCCATGATGGACGCTCTGGATGCCGGTGCCGAGGACTTTGATGCCAGCGAGGACGCAGCCGAGGTCACCACCGACCCCGAGAACTACTCCGCTGTGGTCAAGGCTCTGGAGGAGAAGGGCTACGAGATCCTGTCTGACGATCTGGCCATGGTGCCCATGACCACCACCCGCCTGACCGACCCTGATCAGCTGAAGCTGATGGGCAAGCTGCTGGATTCTCTGGAGGACAACGACGACGTCCAGAACGTCTGGCACAACTGGGATCAGGAATAATTCTTATCTGCAAAGCACCCAGAGCAGCCGCAGCTGCTTTGGGTGTATTCTTCTGTCATGCGGCGCAGGAAACGCGAAGCGCCGCAAGCAGCTATCTATCAGGCTTCTCCCGGAAACCGAAGGAGGCAGACGCATGGAAATCCGGCGAATCACGCAAACATCCGACCCGCTATACGAGCAGGCAATGGCACTTTATACCATCAGTTTTCCGTTTCATGAGCAACGGCAAGCCCTTTCTCAGTCGCAGATTCTGCAGCAGGATGCCTACCACTTTGACGTCATTTGCGACAATGGAGAATTTGTGGGTGAAATTCTGTATTGGGATATCGCAGACGCGCTCTACCGCTTTCTGCTGGACACCGTCATGAAACATGCGTACTGACGCCCTGCCGTTTGTCAAGCCGCCTCTGCGCTGCTGCGCTCCGGGCGGCTTGTTTTTCTTCGATATCTTCCTTGTCGTTTCGACTAAAAATGCAGGTATTCTTTTGTGAATTTTGTCAGCCGCGCCGAAGTTTTCCGCAAGGCGCAAAACGGCGTTGACAAACGGGGATCGAAGGCGTATCTTAATGCCATCATCATCTGGTAACTGCTATGAACAGGACACGACTTCCCCGCAGCACCGTTTCCAGAAAGCCGTCGGTTGTGCGAGACGGCAGCAAGGAGCGGGTGACGTTATCCCCTGCGAGCAGCTTCGGCAAAAGCGGATTTTCCTGAACCGCGAGTAGTCGGAGCCGGTTTCCCACCGTTAACCGGGAGCGCCGTGTCTGCGGCGAATGAGCGGCAAACCTTCGGTTTGCAAGCAAAGTGGTAACGCGGAAGTTATAACAGCTGCGGCTGTTTATGCCTTCGTCTTTGCGTTGGTGCGTTTTGGCGCGCCATCGGAAGGGCGGAGGCTTTTTTCGTGGCAAAAACCGGATGACAAGCAAAAATCCCTGTGAAAGAAGGAACTTTTATGAACACACTCGTCATCGTATTGCTCGCGGCAGTCGTTCTGTTTGCAGCCTATGTGCTGTACGGACGCTGGCTGGCAAACAAGTGGGGCATCGACCCGAAGGCAAAGACGCCTGCCGTTCAGAAAAACGACGGCAAGGACTATGTGCCGACCAACGGCTGGACCGTTTTCAGCCACCAGTTCTCGTCCATCGCGGGCGCGGGTCCTGTCACCGGCGCCATTCAGGCGGCGGCATTCGGCTGGGTGCCGGTGCTTCTGTGGGTGCTGCTGGGCGGCATTTTCTTCGGTGCGGTCACGGACTTCGGCGCCCTGTATGCCTCGGTCAAGAACGAAGGCAAGTCCATGGGCATGCTGATTGAGAAGTACATCGGCAAGCTCGGGCGCAAGTTGTTCCTGCTGTTCTGCTGGCTGTTCTGCGGCATTGTCATCGCAGCGTTTGCCGACATGGTGGCAGGTACGTTCAACGCCTATACCGTTACCGACGGCGTGACGCAGCTGGCTGAGGCAGCACAGACGAACGGTGCTGCCGGCATGGTGTCGATCATGTTCATGGTCTTTGCGGTCGTCTTCGGTCTGGTCCAGAAGAAGTGGAACCTTTCGGGCTGGAAGGAAGCCGTCGTCGGTCTGGTCTGCATCGCAGCTTCCTTTGCCATCGGCATGAACTGTCCGCTCGTCTACGGCAAGGCGACCTGGAGCTACATCACGTTTGTCTACATCTTCTTTGCAGCCGTTCTTCCGATGTGGCTTCTCAAGCAGCCGCGCGACTATATGACGACATTCATGTTCATCGGCATGATTGCCGGCGCGGCAGTCGGTCTTCTGGTTGCGCACCCGGCAATGAACCTGCCGGCATTCACGAGCTTCAACACCTCGCTCGGCTCGATGTTCCCGATTCTGTTCGTCACCGTGGCGTGCGGCGCGGTCTCCGGCTTCCACAGCCTGGTCTCCTCCGGCACGTCGTCCAAAACCGTGGAAAACGAAAAGGACATGCTCAAGGTCGGCTACGGCGCGATGGTGCTTGAGAGCCTGCTTGCCGTTCTGGCGCTCTGCGTCGCCGGTGCGGCAGCGGCAGCCGACGGCACGCCCGCAGCAGGCACGCCGTTCCAGATCTTCAGCCGCGGCGTTGCAGGCTTCTTCGAAATGTTCGGCGTTCCGAGCTATGCGGCAACCGTGTTCATGACCATGTGCGTGTCTGCCCTGGCGCTCACCAGCCTCGACGCTGTGGCAAGAATCGGTCGTATGAGCTTCCAGGAGCTGTTCTCCGTGGACGATATGGCACATGCCGAGCCGTGGCGCAAGCTCTTCTGCAACACGTATTTCTCGACCGCGCTGACCCTTGCCTTTGGCTTCCTGCTCACGCAGATCGGCTACGCCAACATCTGGCC
>DPCD01000009.1:2941-4274 GCA_003516765.1 Clostridiales bacterium
AACATCTGGCCGCTGTTCGGCTCTGCCAACCAGCTTCTTTCCGCGCTCGTTCTGATCACGCTGTGCGTCTTCCTCAAGGTCACGGGTCGCAGCAACAAGATGCTCTTCCCGCCGCTTGTCATCATGCTCTGCGTGACGTTTACGGCGCTGGTGCAGCGGCTTCTTGCAATGGTCCAGGCAATCCGGACTGCTGCCTCCACCACGATTCCCGCAGGCGAGACGACCTGGGGCGCGGTGTTCATCGCAAACGGTCTGCAGCTGATCATTGCGGTGCTTCTGATCGTGCTGGGTCTGACCATCGTCGTCAACGCGCTCAAGAGCTATGCAAAGAGCAAGTCCGGCAGCGAACAGGCAAACGCATAATCTCCTCCATACCAGCAGCAAACCCCGCTTCCTGACCGGAAGCAGGGTTGCATTTTTCGACAGAATATGGTATTGTCGTCTCGGTGCTACCGATAAACGGCAAGCGGGCGGCTCCCCTTTGCATCCGCAGGGGGCTTCACCTCTTTTTGTTGCCCCCTGACTTACAGAAAGGGGGGACCAGACAATGACATATCCGGATTTGATCCAGTTTTGTATGTTCCTTGTCGCTCTCATCAGTCTTATTTATAAGATCTGTAACGACAAAAAGAAGTAACCGCCCGGCCTCGCAAACCAGCGGTTACTTCTTGTAACTCATGTTGGGGAGCGCGCCCGTTTGCCGGTAGCACCCTTCGTATTTTCAGTATAACCGATTTCTCCCAAAAGTCAAGGGCTTACGGCTTCTGTTTGTCCTCATCCGGAACATATTCTACAATATCTTCAATCTCGCACGATAAAATCTGGCAGAGGCGGTTCAGCGTATAGGTGCTAACGTGTTCATTTTTGCGCAGACGGTCAAGCTGTCCACCGCTCATATGATATTGATTGATCAGTTTGTACTGAGAAACCTTCTTCTTTTTCATCGTCTCCCAGAGCCGGGTATAGAGAATCATGAAACCACCACCATGAAAATATGGTAAGCACACATCGGCTTGTTGACAATCACCCGATACCGGTTTATAATCCGAAATGAGGTTTGATTATTTGGGGGTTAATAAAAAAGTATGGAAATAGTAGACGAGCTGGACCTTGCCTTGCTGCGACAGATGGAGCGGGAGCTTTTGTTGGAGACGGTGTATGACGAGCGGCGGTTATCCGACGCGGAAATCCAGACACTTCTGAAAGAGCGCAGCGTGCGCGCGCTGGCAGAAATTCGCCGCATTCTGGACGAGGACACGCCGGACGAGACCTGCTTTGAAAAAATCGAGCGTGTCGTCAAGGTCTATGAGGCAATCGGCGCAGACGGCGGCGC
>DPCD01000009.1:4507-14181 GCA_003516765.1 Clostridiales bacterium
AGAAGCTCAAAGCTTCTGCGCGGGCTGTCTTTAAGCAAGATAAACGACGGGCTTGATCAGATCGGACGTCTTGTCCTTCATCAGATACAGCGCCTGCTCCACATGAGAAAAGCCGTAGAATTTATGCGTCAGCAGAAGCCCCGGGTCCACGCGCCCGGTCTCAATCAGCCGCAGCAGCCGCTCGGCGCGCAGCCTGCCGCCGGGCATGAGCCCTCCTCGAATCTGCTTGTGCGCCATGCCGCAGCCCCACTCGACGCGCGGGAGCTTCACATAGTCACCGGAGCCGAGATAGTTGACGTTCGCAACAATGCCGCCGGGCTTCAGCATACGGATTGCAGCGTCAAACGTATCGGCGTTTCCGCCCGCGACGACGACCTTGTCTACGCCCTTTCCCTTCGTCCGGTCCAGAATCTGCTCGGCAAGATCGCCGTTTTTATAGCTGAGAAAATCCGTCGCGCCGTATTGCTTTGCCGCGTCCATGCAGACCTTCCGCGTGCCGACGCAGAAAATATCTCCCGCTCCGCGCAGCACGCACGCGCGCACTGCCATCAGCCCGACCGGACCGATGCCGATCACGCAGACGCTCTCGCCGAACTGGATTTCCGCCAGCTCTGCCGCGTGAAAGCCCGTGGGCATCATGTCGCAGAGCATGCACGCCGTGCCGGGGTCCAGCTCATCCGGAAGTTTCGCCAGATTGGCGTCTGCTTCATTGACGTGGAAAAACTCTGCGAACACGCCGTCCTTGTAATTGGAAAACTTCCAGCCCGCAAGCATGCCGCCGGAGTGCATCGCAAAACCGCGCTGCGCCGCCTCGCTGCCCCAGTCTGGCGTGATGGCAGTGACGATCACGCGGTCGCCGGGGGCAAAATCGCGCACGAGGCTTCCAACCTCCACGACCTCTCCCACCGCCTCATGTCCCAGAATCAGATCCTTGCGCTCGCCGAGCGCGCCCTCCCAGACGGTATGAACATCGCTCGTACAGGGCGATACGGCAATGGGGCGGACAATCGCATCCAGCGCGCCGCAGACGGGGCGCGCTTTTTCGATCCATCCTGTCTTCCCCATGCCGAGCATGGCAAAACCCTTCATAGCAGTCTCCTTTTTCTCAAAAGATAGCCCTAGTATCCCCTGTTCCCCGGATTTTAAGCACCCGGCTTGCATTTTTCCGCGCACGTTGGTATGATGAAACCGTCTGCAGATGCAGGCGGTCTGGAGGGATTTTCATGGCAGTAGACTGTCATATTCATATGGCGCTCGACGGCGGCTACTGGAAAGACGCGCTCGCGCGCCACAAGGACGCGCCCGACGAGGCGTTCATCCGCAGAACACTCGAAACGTACAAAACGCTCGGCTTTACGTATCTTCGAGACGGCGGCGACCGCTGGAACGCCGGAAAGCACGCCAGCGAGCTGGCGGGAGAATACGGCATGATCTACCGCACGCCGTGCTTTCCCATCTACCGCAAGGGGCACTACGGGAGCTTCATCGGGCGCGGCTTTGAAACGATCGACGATTTCCGCGCGCTTGTCGCAGAGGTCAAAAAAAGCGGCGGACACTTTATCAAGCTTATGATCTCCGGGCTGATGGACTTCAATCACTACGGCGTTCTGACCGACGAGCCGATGCCGGAGAATCTCATTGCAGAGCTCACGAAAATCTCCCACGACGAGGGCTTTTCCGTCATGGCGCACGCCAACGGCGACGCGGCAGTGCGCGGCGCGGTGAAAGCCGGGATCGATTCGGTCGAGCATGGCGCTTACTTAACCGACGAGACGCTTCACATGCTCTCAGAAAGCAAAACCGTCTGGGTGCCGACACTGGTCACAATCGGAAACCTGATCGGAGATGCCAGGTTCCCGGAGAGCGCGACAAAGCCGCTTCTTGCTTATCAGCTGGACGCCGTCCGGAAGGCGGCGCAGTACGGCGCATTTCTTGCCCCCGGCAGCGACGCGGGCGCGTATCGCGTCTTCCACGGGCAGGGCGGGCTGGACGAGCTGGCGCTTCTGCATCGCGCGCTGGGCGATTGCGCGGACGAAATTCTTGCCCGCGGCACGGCAGAAATCGAATCGCGCTTCTGAGCGGTTGCGCTCCGGCAGCCAGTCTGATACAATAAACGCACGAAGCGCAGACCGGAGGGATTTTTCATGTGCGCCAAAAAGGCAAAAACCACAAAAAAGAAGATCGTTTCTGCCGCCTGGAAGCTCTTTTATGAGCAGGGCTACGACAATACGACGGTAGACGATATTGTAGAAGAATCCGGCACCTCGAAGGGCTCGTTCTATCACTATTTTGAGGGAAAGGACGCGCTGTTAAGCTCTCTGTCTTTTCTGTTCGATGAAAAATACGAGGAGCTGATGCCGAGCGTGGACCCGCAGATGCACAGTGTGGATAAGCTCCTGTATCTCAACCGGGAGCTGTTCGGCGTGATTGAAAACACGGTGTCGCTGGAGCTGCTGGCGCGGCTGTTTTCCTCGCAGCTCATCACCAAGGGAGAGCGGCACCTGCTTGACAGCAGCCGGGTCTACTATAAAATCCTGCGTCAGATTATTTCCGAGGGGCAGCAGCGCGGGCAGATCCGCAGCGATATCACGGCAAACGAGATTTCCAAGCTCTACGCGGTCGCCGAGCGCGGTCTCATGTACGACTGGTGTATCTGCGGCGGCAACTACTCGCTGAAAAACTATGCGGCGTCGGTCATGCCGCTGCTGCTGGCGTCCATCCGGGAAAAATAATTTTTGATTGAACTTTCGAATTATTTCCAGTCTATCAATCGTATGCTTTCTTTGCCCTGAAATTCCAACGGAATATTTCATTTAATTCACAACGCAGTATAGACGATAGTCTATACTGCGTTCTGTGTTGCAGTCTATTTTCCGACATGATAAGATACGCGGGAAATGTGAAAGAACTGTTAAGGAGTTGGTTTTGTGATGAATGCAGAGGTTCTTGCGTTCGTATTGTACTTTGTGCTGATGCTCGCCATCGGCGTGCTGTTCTTCTTCAAGGAAAAGGGCGCGGGTGAAAAGGAATACTTCCTGGGCGGCCGCCACATGGGTCCGTGGGTCACGGCAATGAGCGCGCAGGCGTCCGACATGTCAGCGTGGCTGCTGATGGGTCTTCCCGGTTCGATTCTCGCCTTCGGCTTCGGTCAGATCTGGATCGGCATCGGTCTGGCGCTCGGCACGATTGCCAACTGGATCATTGTCGCGCGCCGGCTCCGCTGCTTCTCCGAGGCGGCGAACGACTCCATCACTCTGCCGCAGTATTTGTCAAACCGTTTTGCAACGAAGAGCCTGACGCTGCAGATCATCTGCGCGGTCATTTTCCTCGTCTGCTTCACGATCTATGTCGCCTCCGCGTTCGTCTCGGGCGCAACGGTCTTTACGATGGTGTTCCCGAGTCTGTCCAACCAGACGGCAATGCTTCTGTTCGTGCTGATCATCATCATCTACACGTTCCTCGGCGGCTACAAGGCAGTCTGCTGGACCGACTTTTTCCAGGGTCTTCTGATGCTCTGCGCAGTGCTTGCAATTCCCATCGCGATTGTCGCAACGCAGAACCTTGATGTAACTGCGCTGGAAACCGTGTATGTGAACGCCGCCGACGGCACGCAGTATGCCTTCGGCAGCAGCCTGTTTACCTCCAGCTGGCAGGACATCATCTCCGGTCTTGCTTGGGGTCTTGGCTACTTCGGTATGCCGCACATCATCGTGCGCTTCATGTCGATTGAAAAGCCCTCGATGGTCAAAAAGAGCGCGATTGTCGCGTGCGTGTGGGTCGTTCTGTCCCTCGGCGCGGTGTGTCTGATCGCCTACTTCGGACGCATGCTGGTAGCAGACGAGCTGCTGCCTGCCGGTCAGCAGAAGACGATCTTCATCGTGCTTGCCAGAAAGCTCTTCCCGGCGTTCCTTGCCGGCGTCCTGCTGGCAGCAATTATGGCAGCTTCCATGTCGACTGCAGACAGCCAGCTGCTGGTTGCTTCGTCGTCGTTCACCTCCGACATTTACAAGCCCGTCTTCCGCAAGAACGCATCGGACAAGGAAATCCTCTGGATGGGTCGTCTGGTGGTTCTGGTGGTCTCCGCCGTCGCTTACGTCATCGCTTCGAGCAAGGGCGAGGGCGCACAGGCAATCATGAACATGGTTGAAAACGCCTGGGGCGGCTTCGGCTCGGCGTTCGGTCCGGTCGTGATTCTCTCGCTGTTCTGGCGGCGCCTGAGCTACAAGGGCGCGGTTGCAGGCGTCGTAGCAGGCGCGCTGACGGATGTTCTGTGGTACCTGTTCCTGTCCGGTCCGACCGGCGTCTACGAGCTGCTGCCGGGCTTTGCAGTCGGCATGCTGGCATGCGTGATTGTCTCGCTGCTCGACAAAGCCCCCGGCAAGGAAGTCACTGATATCTTTGACCGTGCCATCAGCAAATATAACGACTAAACCATACGCACAGGCGCAGGGATAATCCCGCGCCTGTTTTTTATCGCCGTTTTTTAAAGAGAAGCGCGAAGAGTAGACCTCCGAGCAGTGCCAGAACGCACGTGCCAAGCAGCACAAGCTGTGTCCGGTCCGTGCCGGTTGACACGGGATTGCCTGCCGCATTGTCATCCGGGCGCTGCGGGCGCGCGGCGTTGTCCTCCCCGGATGCCGTCTGTATGTCTTGCGAGCTGCTGGATGCCGCGTCAGCGTCTTCTGGCGCTTCGGTTTCGGACGGCGGCTGGAAAGAACCGGTGTAGCTGTCGCCGTTCACGACAAAATTGTGGACCACAAAGTAGCGCAGCACCGCGTCCATATCCAGAACGTCTTCCAGATCCTCATAGGAAGAAAGCTTTTTCAGACTCTCGATCAGCCGCGCCTCATCAATAGCTAACTTTTCTTCTTTGCTTCGTATCGTGTATTTACCAGCCATATTTCCTCCTCCATGTCTATAATAGCATAAAAATAATGGCAGGCACTTTCGTGTCTACCATTATTTTATCACTTCACGCTTTTGCGTCCGGGCTGATTTGTGTAACTGCAATCTCGATTTTTGGACCGGTTCTGTTTTACCGGAGCAAAAAAGCCAGCAGTGCGCGGCAGCCTTCGTCAATATCGCGGTAGGCTGCTTCAAAATCATCGGTATACCACGGGTCTGCCACATCGCGGTCCTTTCCCGCAAACGACAGCAGCAGCCGGAGCTTTCCCTCCGGGTCCGCGCCGAAGACGCGGCGCATGCCGGACAGATTCTCCCGGTCCATGCCGATAAGATAGTCAAAGGCGGCATAGTCCCCCTTTGTAATCTGCCTTGCCCGGTGAGACCCGCAGAAAATCCCATGCGCAGCAAGCACCCGCCTCGCCGGCGGATAGACCGGGTTTCCCAGCTCCTCCCGGCTGACTGCCGCCGATTCGATCTGAAACGACGCTTCCAGATTCGCCTTCTTCACGAGGTCCCCAAAAAGAAACTCCGCCATCGGGCTACGGCAGATGCTGCCGTGGCAAACGAATAAGATTTTTGTCATTGCTGTGAATCCTTTCAGGGCTCTGCAGGTTCCGGCGCTGCCGGGCTTTCACGCTTACTTTTCTTCTTTGCTCTGCGCGAGAACCTGCCAGTAATCCTTGTAATTTGCCTGCAGAAGCTCAGGCGTGTTGAGCCCGTAGGGGCACTTCGACGTGCAGTGCCCGCAGTGCCTGCATTCTTCAATCCGGTGCATCTTCTGCTGCCACTGCTCGGTCAGCCATTCCTTCGCGGGCGCTCTGCGAAGCATCAGAGACATGCGCGCACACTGGTTGATTTCAATCCCTGCCGGGCACGGCATGCAGTAGCCGCAGCCGCGGCAGAACTCGCCGCAAAGCTCCCGGCGGTCGCGCTCGATCGTTGCGCGGCGCTCGTCCGTCAGCTCCGTACCCTCGCGGATGCACTGCAAAAACTGGTCCAGTTCCTGCTCGCGCTGCACGCCCCAGATCGGTACAACGCCTTCCTGCTGCGCCATCCATGCCGCTGCCGTGAAGCCGTCGCGAATGAGACCTCCTGCCATGCCCTTCATCGCGATGAAGCCCATGTCTTTCTCGCGGCACTTCCGGACCAACTCCAGCTCCTGCTCTCCGGCAAGATAGCTGAACGGGAACTGCAGCGTCTCATAAAGTCCGGAGTCAATCGCCTCGTGCGCCACGGCAAGGCGGTGGTTCGTGATGGAAATGTGGCGGATTTTGCCCTGTTTTTTTGCCTCCAGCGCCGCGTCATAGAGTCCGTCGTCTCCGCCCGGCTTCGGACAGAACGCCGGATTGTGGAACTGGTAAATGTCGATGTAGTCGGTCTTCAACGTGCGAAGGCTGGTCTCTAAATCCTTCCAGAATTCGTCCGCATTCTGCGCAGCGGTCTTTGTCGCAAGGACGATTTTGCCGCGCATCGCCGAAAATGCCGCGCCGACCTTCTGCTCGCTGTCGGAATACGCGCGTGCGGTGTCGAAGAAGTTGATGCCTCCGTCATATGCCTTGTGCAGAAGCCTTACCGCTTCCTGCTCGCTGATGCGCTGGATGGGCAGGCAGCCAAATCCGTTTTTCTCAAGAACCAGTCCGGTTTTTCCGAAAGTAATCTGATGCATAAAAGTTCCTCCCTCTGTGTAATCCTTTTTCAGTATAGCAAAAGAAGCCCGTTCTGAAAAGCCCTCTGCGCGCCGATTTTTCCTTCTTTTTCCGCGCGCGGCATGCCGTACAGCAATGCCTTTTCGCTATTTTTGCGGATAGCTGACGGGCATTTGACGAATGTCTGCGAACGGACTATAATGATAAAATCAACAACTATGATTGGAGGTATTTGCTATGGCAGTAAAACAGACGGCAGGACGCGAGCGGCTCGGAACGTTTGCGCCGAAGTTTGCCGCGCTCCATGACGACGTTTTGTTCGGCGAGGTCTGAAGCTGGGAGGTCAAGCTCAGCCTCCGTGACCGGAGCCTTGTGACCGTGGTTTGCCTGATGGCGCAGGGACTGGTCGATTCGTCGTTTCAGTATCACCTGATGAGCGCAAAGAAAAACGGCATCACGGAAACGTCCAACGAGTGGTGGGAACCGGTCACGGACGAAGCATATCCGAAGCTCTGATTGTTGACAGGAGGTTTTTTATGTCAAAAGCTCTCGTTGCCTATTTTTCCGCAAGCGGCGTTACGGCAAAGCTTGCAAAGGCGCTGGCGTCCGCCACGGACGCGGATCTTTTTGAAATCAAGCCCGTCACCCCCTACACGAGCAAGGATCTCAACTGGATGGACAAGACCAGCCGGTCGACGATTGAAATGCAGGACAAGTCCTCCCGCCCCGAGATGGCGGAAACGCTTTCCTCCTGCGCGCAATACGATACCGTTTTCGTGGGCTTCCCCATCTGGTGGTATGAAGCGCCGCACATCATCGAGACGTTCCTGGAAAGCTGCGATTTAAGCGGCAAGGTCGTCGTCCCCTTTGCCACATCCGGCGGAAGCTCGATGGGCAAAACTGCAAAAATTCTCGCTCCCAGCTGCCCCGGCGCAACGGTTCTGGACGGCAAGGTCCTGCGCGCGTCCAGCTCGGAAGCCGACCTCAAGGCGTGGGTTTCCGGTCTGCATCTGGCATAACAATCGTGAAAATGCCCGGAAAATTTTTCCGGTTTTTGCGAAATTTTATCCCCCGGGGGAGCTTAAAATCCGGCGCGCGGTCTGATAGGATAAGAGCAGGCAGCGACGTCCTGCCGGATTTTTGAACCTGTTAGGAGATAACCAATGAAAAAACTTCTTTCTCTGCTTCTGCTCGCGGCAATGCTGCTTGCGCTTTGCGCCTGCGCCGCAAGCCCCGCACAGCCCACCGGCGAAACAACTGCCGCCAATCCGCAAGAAACTTCCTCTGAAACTTCTTCGGAGCCCTCCACGCTGGTCTACGGCTCCGGCGACTACACGCGCATCAACCCCGCGATGGACGAGCACTGCGAGATCAACCTCCTGCTCTTCGACGGTCTGACCGCCCACGACGGAGAGAATAACGTCGTGCCGGGTCTTGCTGAGAGCTGGGATTTTGACGAACAGACGAACACCTACACCTTCCACCTGAAATCCGGCGTCACGTGGCACGATGGGCAGCCTTTCACCGCAGACGACGTCAGGTTCACGATCGAAGCCATCATGAATCCCGACAACGGCTCGGAGAACGCGCCGAACTTTGAAGACGTCGAGGAAATCACGGTGGCGGACAACCAGACCATTTCGTTCCGCCTATCCGCGCCCAATGTGGCGTTTCTCGATTACATGACCATGGCAATCCTTCCGGAGCATCTGCTCTCCGGCGAGGATTTCCAGACCTCCGACTTTTTCAGAAGCCCTGTCGGCACCGGTCCTTACAAATTATCAAGCTGGGACGTGGGGCAGGCAATCGTTCTGGAAAAGAACGAAAGCTATTTTAAGGGTCCGGCGAACATCGACCGCATCATCTTCAAAATCGTTCCCGACGACAACGCGCAGGCAGTGCAGCTGGAGTCCGGTGAGCTGGACCTGGCGCTGCTCGATCCCAAAAACGCGCAGAATTTCGTCGGCAAGGACGGCTTTGTCTGCTACGATATGAAAACCAGCGACTACCGCGGAATTCTGTTCAACTTCTGGAACGACTACTGGACCGAAAATAAAGACATCATCCCCGCCGTCTGCTATGCCATCGACCGGCAGGCAATTGTAGACGCCGTTCTGCTCGGGCAGGGCATGAGCGCCTACGGTCCTCTACAGCGCAACGTCTATAACAACGACGCCGTCGAGCACTACGACTACAACCCCGAAAAGGCAAAATCCATTCTGGAATCCATCGGCTGCACGATGGGAGAATCCGGCTACTACGAGCGAAACGGCGCGGAAATCGGCTTCGTCATCAGCGTCATGGCAGGCGAGCAGGACCGCATTGATATCGCCCAGGCTGCCGCGCAGCAGCTGCGCGAGGTCGGCATCCACTGCACGGTGGACATTCCGGCAAAGATGGACTGGGGCGGACAGCAGGCATGCCTGATCGGCTGGGGCAGTCCCTTCGACGCGGATGATCACACCTACAAGGTCTTCGGCACCGACAAGGGCGCAAACTACTCCGGCTACTCCAACGAGAAGGTCGACGAGTATCTGACGAAGGCGCGCGAGTCTTCCGACCCGGCGGTCCGCAAGGAATATTACGATCTGTTCCAGGTCGCGCTCGCCAACGACCCGGCATACGCCTTCATCTGCTATATTGACGCCAACTACGTCGCAAGCGCACGCCTGCATGGTATTTCCGCCGATACGGTCATGGGACACCACGGCGTGGGCATCTTCTGGAACGTCCGCGAGTGGACGCTCGACTGAACAGCAACCGAAAACAGCACCGCAAGGCAAGAGAAATTCTCTTGCCTTGTCCGTGCATAAGGACGTGTACTATGTCAAATCTGTTAGAGCTTCAGAATCTTCATGTCAGCTATCACACCCCGCGCGGGACGGTGCAGGCGGTGCGGGGCGTGGACCTTACCCTGCAGCCCGGCGAAGTGCTTGCCATCGTCGGAGAATCTGGCTGCGGCAAAAGCGCGCTGTGCAAGGCGGTCATGCGCCTGCTGCCCGACAATGCCGACATCGAGGGAAAAATCCTGGTCAACGGCACGGACATCGCGCCGTACCCGGAAAAGGAGCTGCAGAAGCTGCGCGGCAGGCTGTTTTCCATGGTCTTTCAGGACCCCATGAC
>DPCD01000107.1:0-16319 GCA_003516765.1 Clostridiales bacterium
GACGCCTTCCAGCGCCAGCTCAAGCGATTTGATATCCACGCAAAGGGTGCGTACTCGGACCCGGTGGAAAAATTCTTCCGCACGATGGACTCGAGCGTCCTGTTCCCGGAGTATATTGCGCGCGCGGTCAAACAGGGCATGGAGGAAAACAATGTGCTGCCGAAGATTACGGCAAGCACGACGACCATCGATGCGATGGATTACCGAAGCGTTTATTCGGTTCCCTCCGAGCAGGACAAGATGCTCATGCAGGTATCCGAGGGCGCGAGCATTCCGGCAACCCAGGTCAAGACGAAGGCGAACCTTGTCAAGCTCAACAAGCGCGGCAGAATGCTCGTCGCGTCCTATGAGGCAATTCGCTTCCAGAAGCTGGACCTGTTTTCCGTCACGCTGCGCCAGATCGGCGCGTACATCCAGACAATGCATCTGAAAGATGCGGTGGAGGTGCTGGTAAAGGGCGACGGCAACAACAACGCGGCGGCAAGCTTTACCATCGGAGATAGTCCGCTTTCCGGTACGGCAGGCACGCTGACCTATCAGCAGCTGGTGGAATTCTGGGCGCAGTTTGAACCGTATGAGCTCAACTGCTTCCTGATGAATACCGGCACAATGGTCAAGATGCTGGGGCTGAGCGAGTTCCAGAATCCGCTGACGGGTCTGAACTTCCAGGGCACGGGCGCACTGTCGACGCCGCTGGGCGCGGAGCTTCTGAAGGCAAACTGCGTGGACGCCGGCAAGATTATCGGTCTGGACAGACGATACGCTCTGGAAATGGTGCAGGCGGGCGACGTGTCGGTCGAGTATGACAAGCTCATTGACCGCCAGCTCGAGCGCGCAGCCATCACGTCGATTTCCGGCTTTGGCAAGATCATGCCGGAGGCTTCGAAGGTGCTGGTGATCGGATGACGCTGTTGGAGGAGATCTATGAGGCGGCTGCGCAAGCCGCCCCCTCCGGCGCGGATGAGGAGCTTTTGCAAAGACTCTGCCGGATTTCGGCGGCGCAGTGGCAGGCGCGGCTGAAAGCGGGCGTGACGCCGGAGGACTGCCGGGAGGTATTTATCTGCGCGGCGGCATGGAGCGCGGCAGCAGGATATTTTACGCAGCAGAGCGCCGCAAGCTGGAACATTGAGAGCTTTACGGTGGGCGATGTGAGCGTGAAGACCGCGAGCGGAGAAAAAACCGCGCAGCAGACGCCGGTGCAGCGATTGACGCAGCAGGCACAGCTGCTGATGCGCCCGTTTTGCAGGGCGGAGGATTTTGCGTTCGTGGGGGTGCGCGGATGAAGGCGCTGATCGAGAGCATTCTGCAGGGCTACGGCAGCCTTGTGACGGTGCGCGACGGGCAGAGCGCAAGAACGTTCCGCGCGCTGGTGCAGCCGGTAACGGAAAAGGGCTGGGCAAGCACGCGAAAGCTCATAGAATCGCTCGGCAGGGTTCCGAAGGGGCAGTATGTGTATATCGGTCCGGCAGAAATGGAGATCAAACAGGGACAGACGGTAGAGGTCCGGCAGGAGGCGTATGTCGTCCGGCGCAGCGAGACGATGGCGCTGGGCGATGAGACACTCTATGTATGGGCGCTTCTGACGAAGGCAGGAGGTGCGGAAAGCTGGAACAGCTGATTGAGGCGATTTTGAAGTGGTTGAAGCAGGCGGGCTTTGCGGCGGTCCGGCGGCTGCCGGAGGGCGTGTTTCCGGCGCTGACCGATACGGTAGTGGCAGTCGGAATCCGGAAGGCGGAGGCGAAGGATGCGGGGCTTTATTCGTATCTGGGCGTGCTGGAGACGGACGGAAAGCCGGTTTCGCTCTACGGAAAGCGGCTGGAAGCGGAGATCTCCATGGAGGCGCTGTGCCCCGAGGAGCAGGGCGCAAAGCGCTGCATGCAGGCGGCGGACGCGCTTGTGACGAAGCTTTCCGGCGGAGTTCCGGGTCTGACGATCAGTAGAATCTGCGCGGAGGAATGCCGGTTTGCAGCGGATACGGACTGTTACAGCTGCAAGGTGACGGCGCATGCGCTGGCATATGTGTATGCGCTGGCAAATGAAGAGGAGACGGAGTTTACGGACTTCATATTGAAAGGAGAAGTGCAATGAGTCTGGTTTATCATGAGCGTCCGGGCGTGTATTCAAGCTACGACGCTTCGTCGATTATTGCAAGAGGCGCAACCGAGCGCGTGATTGCGCTCATCGGCAAGGCGGAGGCAAAGGCGGGGCTTTACAGGCTTCACTCGTATGCGGAGGCAAAGGAGGCGTTCGCAGAGGGAAGCGAGCTTGGCAGAATGGCGAAGCTTGCCTATCAGAACGGCGCGGGCACGGTGCTGGCAAGCCCGGTGGCGGAGGATACGCTTGAAGCGTATCAGGCGGCGCTGGCGCTGGTGTTCGCGGAAAAGGAGGCTGGCTTCTGCGTGGTGGGAAGTGCGCTGGAGACGGTGCAGAAGGCGCTGCGCGACGCGGTGGAGTCTGCCTCCAAACAAAATGGCGAATGCGTCGGCATTGTGGGTCTGGCAGAGCCGACACTCAAAAATCTGACGGACCGGGCGGCGGTTCTGAACTCCGAGCGTATGGTGCTCGTTGCGCCGGATGTGTATGTCTGGGGCGAGAGCACGCTTGCCGGCGGTCAGATGGCAGCTGCGGCGCTGGCGGGCGTGCTGACCGATCAGTCGGACCCGGCGCTGCCGCTCAACGGACAGGTTCTGTATGGCATGACCGGCGTGAGCAAGATGTATGAGGATACGGAAATTGACGCGCTGGTCAAGGGCGGTGTGACGGTTTTGGAGTGCTACGGCGGCAGGGTCAGCGTGATGCGCGGCATCACGACGAGAACCAAGACCGGACAGACGGAGGATGCGACGTTCCGCGAGCTGGGCACAATTCTGGTGATCGACGACGTGATTCCTGCAATCCGCAGGAGTCTGCGGACCAAATTTGCGCGCGCCAAGAACAATGTGCTGACAAGAAATGCAATTCGCAGTCAGGTGATCGTGGAGCTGGAGGACCGGATCGAGCGCGAGATCATCGAAGGGTATGAAAATCTGACGGTGACGGCGCTGGAATCCGACCCCACGACGTGTCTGGTAGAGTTTGAGTTTACGGTTGTGCATGGGCTGAACCGGATTTTCCTGACTGCCCATATCAGTGTTTGAGGAGGATGAGCATGGCAATTCGGAAAATTCCGACAACGGCGGATATCTATCTGGAAGTCAACGGCGTGCGTGTGGCAGTGGTGCAGAGCTACAAGGTGACGGCAAGCCGGGAAAGCAAGGCGATTTATGCCTTCGGGCAGTCGGAGCCGGTGTCGACGATTCGCGGGCAGAGCCAGTATGTGCTGGAACTGACCCGGCTTTATGCGACCGACGAGGCAATCCGCGACGGACTGAACTTCTGCGATATGAACGATTTTTCTCTTGTTGTATGCAAGCCCGATCGGAACGTGATCTATACGGGCTGCCAGTGGAAGAGTCTGCAGGAGAGCGCGGAGGTCGGCGGCAACGTGCTGGAAAAGGTCACGGTGGAAGCCGGACGCCGGATTGAAAATCTGTTATGAGCGCAGGTGCATTTCTGACGCTTTTTGCAGGCAGCGGGAAAAGACGGCTCGAGGACGGATGGGAGCTGCGCGTGGTTCCGGCATTTGCGGTGTTGCAGGCAAGGCGCGAGGCGCTGGAGCGCAGCGCGCAGGATGATGGAGCGCTCGGGCTGTGGATGAATGCGTGCGTGCTGGCAAGGGCACTTTACAAAGACGGGCAGCGGGCGTTTTCCGACGGGGAGGCGGTGATGCAGGCAGCTTCGGCAGAAAAAATCGAACGCTGGATGCAGGCGTATGCGGCGCTGTGCCGGGAGGAAAATCCGGCGTGCAGCGAGGAAAACGCGCGTCTTGCGGTGCAGGCGCTGGAGCAGGAGGACTATGAGCGGCTCAAGTGGCGCGTGCTCAAGCGTTTCGGCGTTCTGCCGTCGGAGCTGCGCGCGCGGCGCATGACGGACCGGGAGTATCTGTACTGTGCGGCGCAGCTGCTGCTCGACGAGCAGGAGAAACTCGAGGCAATGTGCCCCGCGTGCAGGGAGAAGACAAAAAGGCGGCTTTGTCCGGTGTGCGGCGAGCCGGTTCCGGAGGAAAACGCAGGATTTGATGAAGGACGGTTTGAGGAGCTAAAGAATGCTGGAGTATGTGAAACGGCTTCTTCTGATGCAGACGAAGCTGGCGGCGCAGTTTGACGCCGGGCAGACGCCGGAAATCCGGGAAACTGCGCTGCATGCGGAGGCTGTACAGACGGCAGACGCGAAGACGGACGAGACTGCGCCAAAGACACAAAAAATGGAAGCTTCCGAGCGGGCGAAGTCCGATCAGACGCAGGAACAGACGGTGGAGGATAAGCTTCGCGAGCTGACGCGCCAGACAATGCGCATGGAAAGCCTGCAGCTGCAGAAGACGGCGCAGAAAGAGCAGGAGCAGACGAGGAGGCTGGAAGCGGCAATGACCGCGCGGCAGGAGCGCCAGACGGTTCATCTGACGAAGCAGACGCCGGATAACGCGGAGGGCGGGCTGCTGGGAAGCTACCGGCAGACGATGACGGTTGCAGGCATTGCGTCTGGTCCGTCGCAGTGGTCGATGCAGGAAATTTCACGTTTTTTTGAGCGCGACGCGAGGCGTTATGGATAAAAGGAGGGAAAAGCATGCTCAAGATGCGGTTCGGCTCGTTTGTGTGGCCGAATAATCCGCGGACCTATACGCTCAGCTGCAAGCAGCAGACGGCGGTACATAAGATTCCAATGGGCGGATTTGCCGTGCAGGATCTCGGCAGGACGGCAACGGTGATGCAGGGCGAGGGCGAGTTTTTCGGCGCCGGGGCGTATGACACGTTTCAGGAGCTGCTGTCGGTCTTTCAGAAGGGCGGACAGCAGATGCTGGTGCATCCGGTGTGGCAGACGGCAAGCGCGTATTTTACGGAGCTTACGCTGACGCAGGAGCCGAGAGACGATTATGTGGCGTATCGGTTTACGTTCTGTGAGGCACCGGGTGCGGCGGGTTCCGGCGCGGCAGATGACAGCCTTTCGCAGGCAATCGGCAAGCGGTTCTGCGAGGTCGGCGCTGGACAGACGCTTTGGGAAATCTGCACGGCGTACAGGCTCAGCATGCAGGCGCTTCTGCGGCTCAATCCGCAGATCGCAAAGCCGAACAGCGTCGCTGCCGGAACGAGGGTGCGGGTGCAATGATCGGAATGGTAACGAGCTGTACGGGTGAGCAGACGCTGCTGCCGGCGCTGCTGCAGTGGAACATCAAGCGCACGGACGGTGAACCGTGCGACAGCTTCAGCGTCCAGTTTTTGTGCGGGAAGACGACGAAGGAACTGCTGGAACAGGCAACGGAGTTCCGGGCGATGGAAAAGGGAAGGGTTGTGTTCACGGGCATTGTGGATGATTTTGAACTGCGGCTCGGGAAAGAGGGCGCAATTGCCGAACTGACCGGGCGCGGCATGGCGGCAAGACTTATGGACATGCAGACACCGGCGGCAGAATATGTGAGCGCGCAGTTGGAGGACATTCTCAACGCCTATGTCAGACCCTGCGGCATTACGAAAATCCAGGCGGACGAGATGCCGCCGGTCCGGAATTTTGTGGTGCAGACGGGCGCGACGTGCTATCAGGCGCTTGCGGGCTTCTGCAGGCACAGCGCGGAAATTTTCCCGCGCTTTCTGGCGGACGGAACGCTGGTGCTGCGAAAGGAGGCTGCCGGAAGCAGCATCCGGCTGGGCAGTGAGATTCTGACGGCGCAGTATGTCAGAAACCGCTACGGCGTAGCGGCAAGGCAGGTGCTGATCAACACGAGAAACGGCAGCTATCAGGCGGCGGATTATGCTGGGTTTCAGGCGCTGGGCGGCACGAGGGTGCAGTATGCCGGACGAACGGGCGACAAAATCCGCGCGACGTTCCGCACGGCAAAGCAGCGACTGGACGATACGAAGCGCGACGAGAAGCTTCTGTACGTGACGTATCCGGGGAGTTTTCTGGCAGAGCCGCTGGACCAGGCTGTCGTTTCGATCGGCGCGCTCGGCATCCGCGGAACATTTACCGTGCAGGAGGCGCAGTCCGGCTGCGACGAGACGGGCGCGACCTGCACGCTGATTTTGAGGTGAAAGAACATGTGGTTATCAAGAAGGGTGATGACGGATCCCAATCCGGAGGACCCGGCGACGCTCGGTACCGTGAGCATCGGCGGGCAAGTGCCCGCGGTTGTAACGGATGCGGAAAAGCGGCGCGCGAAGGTAATTTCGCCGGGCGGCTACTGCTGGAATCCGGCGGCGACCGACTGCGTGCTGGTGGTCAAAGGGAATGAACTTTATCTTGCCGGCATGCCGCAGAACGGGACAAAGGGCTTGCAGCCAGGCGAGGTGATGCTCTTTTCCAAAGGCGCGAGCGTGAAGGTGATGAATGACGGCGAGATTCATCTGGCGGGCGATGTGTACGTGGAGGGAGACCTCTATGTGAACGGACAGAAAATGGAGGTGCCGTGAATGGAAAATCTGCTCAGAGACGGAGACTATGTGCCAAACGGATTCGGCGGGTTTACGAGGCTCTATGGAACGCAGGAGGTTCTGGCGCGGGCGCTGTTCCGGCTGACATGCAGGCGCGGAAGCTTCCCGTTTCTGCCGGAGCTGGGAAGCAGACTCCAGGAACTGGGACGGGAAAAGCCTTCGGCAAGAGAAGCTGCGGCAAAGATCTTTTGCGCTTCGGCGCTGCGCGACATGGAACTGGAGGTGGACGACGTGCGCCTGACACAGCTGCCGGACGGGCATGCGCGCATGGAGGTCTGGCTGACAGTACAGGATGAAAAGCAGGCATTGGAGGTGCGGATTTGAAGGAAGTAGAAGAGCTTTACGGGAAAATGCTGGCGGTTTTTGAGGAGAAGACCGGCTTTACGATGGACGATACGGCAGATCTGGCGGTCCGGCTGTATGCCGCGGCGGCGCAGATACAGTCGCTCTATGCCTACAGCGACTGGGCGATGAACCAGAGCTTCCCGCAGACGGCGACGGGTGAGTATCTGGACTACCACGCGGCGCTGCGCGGTATCACGAGAAAGGCTGGCACCAGGGCGTCGGGCATGCTGCGCTTCAGAATCGATCAGGCGCTGGAAGACAACCTGCCGATTTCCGCTGGCACGGTCTGCACGACGGCGGGGCTGGTCCGGTTTGTCACGACGCAGGACGGAGCGATTGCGGCGGGAGAGCTGTATGTCGACATTCCGGCGGAGGCGGAAAGCGTAGGCGCAAGCGGCAACGTGGGCGCGGAGACGATTACGGTGCTGACCAGAGCGCCGGAGGGCGTTTCGGGCGTTCTCAACCCGCGCGCGTTTACCGGCGGAAGCGGTGCGGAGTCGGACGACGATCTGCGTGCGCGCGTCCTCGACAGCTTCATTCGCCTGCCGAACGGCGCGAACGCCGCGTTTTATGAGCTGCGGGCGCTGAGCCACAAGGGCGTGGACGCGGCGGTGGTCATTCCGCGCATGAACGGCATCGGAACGGTCGGTGTTGTCATTGCCGCGCCGGAGGGCGAGCCGTCGCAGGCACTTTTGCAGCAGGTGCAGGCGGATCTGGACGCGGTGCGTGAGATCGCGGTCGATGTGACGGTTCTGGCGCCGGAGATTGAGACGGTTCCGGTTTCGGCGCAGCTGCTTCCTAAGGCGGGTGTGCGCTTTGAGACAGCAAAAATTGCGGCAGAAAAGGCGGTCAAGGCGCTCTTTACGGGCGCGCTGCTCGGGAAAAATCTCTACCGCTCGGCAATCAGCAGCGCGATTTTTGCCACAGGGCTGGTGGAAAACGTGGCGCTTTTGCAGCCGCAGGCAGACATTCCGGCAGCGGCGAAAACGCTTTGCAGACTCGGCGCGCTCACCATTACGGAGGCGGACGCATGAACTACGCAGACGAGCTTGTAAGTATGCTCCGACCGCTCGGCGTCTACAGCTTTCAGGAGGGCAGCTTTTCTCTTGCGGAGCTGCAGGCGCTGGGTGCGGCGCTGGATGCTGCGGACGAGGCGTTCGGCGCGGCGCAGAAGGAATCCATCGTCATGACGGCGCAGTACGAGGGACTGTCCAAAATGGAGGCGCTGTTCCGGAGCAAGCCTCCGGCGAAAACCGTCGATGCGCGGCGCGCGGCAATCGCGGGCTTTTTGAGAATCAGCGGCGACAGCTTTACGCTTGCGGCGCTGAACCGATGCCTTTGCGCGTGCGGCGTTGCGTGCAGCGTGGAGGAAACGGGCGAGGTGAACCGGGTGAAAGTCTGGTTTCCGGGGGTGATGGGGATTCCGGACGGCTTTGCGGAGATGAAAATTATCATTGAGGATATTCTGCCGTGTCAGCTGGGCATTACCTACTGGTTCCGCTACTGCACGTGGCAGGAGACGCAGGACTACGGTCTGACGTGGGCGGACTTAAACGCCATGACGTGGCACGAATGGGAGACCTATCACGAGGACCCGGCGTAAAACCGGAAGAAGGAAGCCGCCGCAGCAGGTGATCTGCTGCGGCGGCTGTTGCGCTTTGCTGCAACCAAAACGAACGCCCCGGGCAGGTAAGCCTGTCCGGGGCGCTTTTGCCATATGGGATTCTTCTGCTTAATCGATGAAACGGGCGGGGTCAACGCTTTTGCCGTCCTGCCGGACGGCAAAGTGCAGATGTGAGCTCGATGCAGACTCCAGAAGCGCGCTTGCGCCGACAGAGCCGATGGTATCTCCCGCGGTGACGCGCATGCCGGCAGAAACGGCTGGCATGGCGGCAAGGTTGGAGTAGCAGGTCTCATAGCCTTCCGGGTGCGAGATGACGACGGTGGTGCCTAAAAATTCATCGTCGTAGACTGCGGTGACGGTGCCGGAGCAGGCGGCGCGGACAGGCTCTCCCGCCAGTGCGGCAAGATCGACGCCGTCGTGTGTGCGCCAGTCCTGCGTGGTAGCGTTGAAGGAAAGCTCCTGCATGCTGTAGGGCGCGATGCGCTCGCCCGAGACAGGCCAGACGCGGACTGAGAGCGTTTCGGCGGCAGGCGTCTGCGCGGCGGCGTCCGCCGTGTCCTGGGACCCGGCAGCGGAGCCGGACGCGGGCTTCTGCGCCTGTGTTTTTCCGCCCTGCTGCGGTTTGCTGCCGGACGAGGAGGACTTATCCTCCGGAATTTCCGCGCTGGTTGCGACGGAAAGGGTCTGCTCATTCAGGGATTTCTTCTCGGAAACAGCGCCGGACACAAACAGATAGCCGGAGATGCCGACTGCGAGAATGCACAGGAACAGGACGATGTAGTAGCCTTTTTCCTGAAGAAATTTCCTGAAGCGGTTGGATTCGGAATGTTCATTGTTTTGCATGGGTTACACCTCCTGAGCCTAGTATTGCCACGGCTCTGGAAGCATATACCTGCAAATGAAAGAATTATCTTACCCTGGCAAGCTCGCGCTCGGGTGCAAAGTAGCGGTCCAGACAGTATTTGAGGATGGTGCTTCGGGTGACGATGCCGATGAAGGCGTTCTTGTCGTCGATGACGGGGACGAAGTTCTGATCTGCGGCGACGAGGACGAGATCTTCGATGCGCGTGTCGACGCGGACGGGGTGAATTTCGCGGCGGGGGAGAATTTCGGAGATGAAGTGGTCCTCGGTCTGGCGCAGGTCCATGACGCACAGGCGCTTGAACGCCCAGAGAAGGTCACCCTCGGTCAGTACGCCGCAGTAGCTGCCGTCCTTATCGAGAACCGGCAGAGCGGTATAGCCGGAATTTTCCATACGTTCCATCGCCTGACGCAGGGTGGAGCCGGCTTCAATGTAGGAACACAGCGCCTTCGGCGTCAGGAAAAACAGAATGTTCATGTGTCTGGTCTCCTTTGATAGTTACGGCAGAAATGCCGGATTCGTGTTGGTTTTATATTTCAAGTTTACCATAACGAAGCGGGAAAGAAGTGACAAAATTGTGAATTACGCGCAAAGTTATTATGTGAAACTTTTTTCTTGAATTTTGCCGCCGCTTCGTTTATGCTAAAGCCGGAGATCAGAATGGAGGGATGTCAATACATATGACACTGGATAAACTGCAGGTCGGCGGCAGAGGGAGAATTACAGCCGTTGGCGGAGAGGGGATTCTGCGCTGCAGACTTCTGGACATGGGACTGATTCCGCAGACCGTGGTTTCGGTCACAAAGGTCGCGCCCATGGGAGACCCGATGGAACTTCTGCTGCGCGGCTACAGTCTGACGCTGCGCAAGGAAGATGCGCGAAACATCACCGTAGAGGAGGTGCCCGAATGATTCTTGCATTGGCGGGCAACCAGAACTGCGGAAAGACGACGCTTTTTAATCAGCTTACGGGCTCCAATCAGCATGTGGGCAATTTTCCCGGCGTAACGGTCGAGCAGAAGAGCGGGCAGGTGCGCGGGCAGAAAAACTGCACCGTGGTAGACCTGCCCGGCATTTACTCCCTGCGTCCGTATACGGCAGAAGAGATCGTGACGCGCGATTATATTCTGCGGCAGAAGCCGGACGGCATCATCAACATCGTCGACGCGACGAATCTGGAGCGCAATCTCTATCTGACGCTGCAGCTGCTGACGCTGCGCGTTCCGATGGTGCTGGCGCTCAACATGATGGACGAGCTGACCGGAAACGGCGGCAGCATCGACGTCAAGAAGATGGCGCAGACGCTCGGCATTCCGGTCGTCCCGATCTGCGCGGCGACGGCAGACGGCGTGTCGGAGCTGGTGGACGAGGCGGTGCGCGCGGCGGAAGGGAAGATTTTGCCGCAGGTGTATGATTTCTGCGAGCCGGGTCCGGTCCACCGGTGCATCCACGCGGTGTGCCATCAGATTGAGGACCATGCGCAGGCAGCGGGCATCTGCACGCGCTTTGCCGCAACATGGCTCATCGAGGGCGATGCGTCGATGGAAGAGGTGCTCCGGCTCGACCAGAACGAAAAAGAACTGATCGAGCATTCGGTTTTGCAGATGGAGCAGGAGCGGGGACTCGACCGCAACGCGGCGCTTGCCGATATGCGCTACAGCTTCATTGAAAAGCTGGTGAAAGACGCGGTCGTCAAGCCGAAGGAGAGCCGCCAGCACAAAAGAAGCGTGCAGGCGGATAAAATCCTGACTGGCAAATACACGGCGATTCCGATTTTTATCGGCGTCATGTTCCTGATTTTCTTTTTGACGTTCCATGTGATCGGCGCGTTTCTGAGCGACCTGCTGGCGCTCGGCATTGACCGGCTGACGCAGATTGTGGACGCAGCGCTGACGGCGTATGGATTAAACCCCGTGGTGCAGAGTCTGATCATTGACGGCATTTTCGAGGGCGTGGGAAGCGTTCTGAGCTTTTTGCCCGTGATTGTGACGCTGTTTTTCTTCCTGTCAATTCTGGAGGACACGGGCTATATGGCGCGCGTGGCGTTTGTGATGGACAAGCTGCTGCGGCGCATCGGTCTTTCCGGCAAGTCGATTGTGCCGATGCTCATAGGCTTCGGCTGTACGGTGCCGGCGGTCATGGCGACAAGGACGCTGCCGTCGGAGCGCGACCGGACCATGACGATTCTGCTGACGCCCTTTATGAGCTGCTCGGCGAAGATTCCGATCTACGGCTTTTTCTCGGCGGCATTTTTCCCGGAGCATGCGGCGCTGGTGATGATTGCGCTGTATCTGTTCGGTATCCTGATGGGTATCCTTGCGGCGCTGGTTCTGGAAAAGACGGCATTCCGCGGCAGACCTGTGCCGTTTGTGATGGAGCTTCCCAATTATAGATTACCGTCGGTCAAGAGTGTGGCGCTGCTTCTGTGGGAAAAGGCAAAGGATTTTCTGGAGCGGGCGTTTACGGTCATTTTCCTGGCGACGATTGTCATCTGGTTCCTGCAGAGCTTTGATACGCGGCTGAACGTGGTAACCGACAGCGCCGGAAGTCTTCTTGCCATCATCGGACGACACATTGCGCCCGTTTTTGCGCCCCTGGGCTTTGCCGACTGGCGCTGTGCGGCGGCGCTTATCTCCGGCTTCATCGCAAAGGAGTCAGTGGTCAGCACGCTGGAAATCCTGCTCGGAACGAGCGCGTTGGGCGCACTTTTCACAACGAAAAGCGCGGTGAGCTTCCTGGTCTTTACGCTTTTGTATACGCCCTGCGTGGCTGCGATTGCGGCAATCCGGCGTGAGGTCGGCTCGGGGTTCCGCGCGGGCGTTATTGCGCTTTGCCAGTGCTGTGTGGCATATCTGGCGGCGTTTGCGGTCTTTGCGCTGCTGCGGCTTTAGGAGGTCGGCATGGGAGCTTTGATTCTGGCGCTTCTGGCGCTCTGGATTGTCCTTGCCGTGCGGAAACGGAAAAAATCCGGCGGCGGGTGCGGCTGCGGCTGCCCCGGCTGCACGGGAAAATCGGACGAGTGTAAAAAATAAACAGCATGCGCCTCCCCGCGGTCTCATACGCTGAGAACGGGGAGGCGGTTTTTATGGGGGAATATCTAAAGCGCAACGGCAGGCTTCTGCTTGCGGCAGTGGTGATTGTGCTGTTCTGCGCGGCGCTGCCGGAGCTGTTTGCGGCGGGAAAGGCAATCGAAACAGGCTCGTGGGGGCTGAGCTTCCGCGAGGAGGGAAAAGAGCCGGTCGGAAATGCCAGCCGGCAGGCGCTCGAGAGCTACGACGCGGTCTACGTGGGAGACGGGAAAGAGAAGGTGATCTACCTGACCTTTGATGCAGGCTTCGAAAACGGCTACACGGCATCGATTCTCGATACGCTCCGGGCGCATGGCGTGCCCGCGTGCTTTTTCGTCGTGGGAAACTATCTGGAAACCGCACCGGAGCTGGTCCGGCGGATGGTGAACGAAGGGCACATCGTTGGCAACCACACGTACCACCACTACGACATGTCGAAAATTTCCGATGCGGCAAGCTTTCGGAAGGAGCTATCTGACGTGGAGACGCTCTATGAGCAGACGACGGGCGAGGTCATGCAAAAATACTACCGCCCGCCGCAGGGTATTTACAGCGAGGAAAACCTGCGCATGGCAAAGCAGCTCGGCTATCGGACGGTGTTCTGGAGTCTTGCCTATGTCGACTGGTATCAGGACGATCAGCCGACGAAGGAGCAGGCGTTTTCCAAGCTTCTTCCCCGCATCCATCCGGGCGCGGTGGTGCTGCTGCACTCGACATCGCGGACAAACGCGGAAATTTTAGACGAGCTGCTGACAAAATGGGAGACTATGGGCTACCGGTTTGCAAGCCTCGACGAGCTGTATGAAGCCGGTGCATGAGGAACCAATTGCGGGGCGCTGCATAACATGGAATGAGCGAGCGACAGACGCTACGTTATATTTCAGGAGGTTTCGTTATGTCTTGCAATAATTCTTCCGGTATCTGCGCCTTCGGCAACAGCTGGTGGTGGATCATTGTTCTGGTCATTATTTTTGTCCTGTGGAACGGGAACAGCAATGGCTGCGGCTGCGGCTGCGACAACGGCTGCTGCTGAACCCCGGACATAAAGGAAGGCGGCATTGCCGCCTTCCTTTACGTTACGGCGGAAAAAGCTGCGGACCGTTAGATTTTGCTTGTGTTTCCGCGCAGAACGCGATACAATCAATCGTAATACATTGCTGGGGGAGAGCGCGATGAAAAAGCTGCTGCTGCGCCTGTTTGTGAAGAACTACACCGATACGCGAAATCCGGCGGTCCGGACGCAATATGGAAAGCTTGCCGGCATCACCGGCATTTTCTGCAATCTTTTGCTGTTCGCGGGAAAGCTGGTGGTGGGGACGCTCTGCAAAAGTGTTTCCATTACTGCCGACGCCGTCAATAATCTGTCAGACGCCTCCAGCTCGGTCGTAACGCTTCTGGGTTTCAAGTTTGCCGGAAAGCCTGCTGACCCGGAGCACCCGTATGGGCACAACCGGATGGAATATCTGTCGGGGCTTTGCGTGGCGGCAATGATTCTGCTCATTGGCGCGGAGCTGGTCAGAACCTCAGTGGCTAGGATTGTCTCGCCGGAGCCTGTGGAATTTTCACTCGCAATTGTGCTGGTGCTGGTGGGCTCCATTCTGCTCAAGCTCTGGATGGCGGGCTTTAACCGCTCGCTCGGCAAGGCGATTGATTCCGCAGCGCTGTCCGCCGCCGCGGCAGACAGCCGCAACGACGTGATTGCGACCGGCGCGGTGCTGGTATCCTGCGTGGTCGGAAAGCTGACGGGCGCCAGAATTGACGGCTGGACCGGGCTTTGCGTGGCACTTTTTATTCTGTGGTCCGGCGTGGGTATTGCGAAGGATACCATCGACCCGCTGATCGGCATGGCGCCGGATGAACATCTGGTCCGGCAGATTACAGATCTGCTGCTCGCGCAGGACAAGGTTCTCGGCGTCCATGATCTCATGATTCACGACTACGGACCCGGCAGGCGTTTTGCAAGCGCGCATGTGGAGATGGACTACCGCGAGGATGTTCTCGACGCGCACGAGCGGATTGACGAGCTGGAGCGGCAGGTGAGACGAGAGCTCGGCGTGGAGCTGGTCATTCACTATGACCCCATCGTTACCGACGACGAGGAGCTGACGCGGATTCATGCACGCGTGGCGGAAATTCTCAAGGGGGTCGATCCTCAGCTGGCGGTCCACGATTTTCGCATGGTGCGCGGCAGCCGGCATACAAACGTCATTTTTGACATGGTTCTGCCGTTTTCCATGGAGAACCGGAAGCAGGAGCTGCGCGAGCTGGTAGAGCGCGAACTGCAGACGGACGGAAAGCAGTACCACGCAGTCATTACCTTCGACATGCAGGCATTCAACGAGCTGCCGGAAAAGTCCGTATCTCCGGAAAAAACCTGAGCTTCCGGTGGAAATTAGGCTTTACTTTTTGGATGCCGTGTGGTATTCTTAATAAGCTGGCGCAATGCGCCGGAGCCCCTGCGCTCAGTTCCGGGAGACAGCCTGGTTTTTACACGGGCGATTCTGCCATACCTGCAACTTAGGCAGTGGGAAATGATTTTTGAAAGGTGGAAACACACTATGATGCGCAAAGAAGAAAAGACTGCTATCATTGAGCAGTACGCAACCCATCCCGGCGACACCGGTTCTCCCGAGGTCCAGATCGCTGTCCTGACCTCCAGAATCAACGAGCTGACCGAGCACCTGCGTGTTCACAAGCACGACAACCACTCCCGCCGCGGTCTTCTGATGATGGTCGGTAAGCGCAGAAGCCTGCTTGACTATCTTGCCAAGAAGGACATCAACCGCTATCGTGCAATCGTTGCAAAGCTGGGTCTGCGTAAGTAAATCCGCAAATAAAAAGGGCGGTCGCAGACCGCCCTTTTTAAGCACGTCAACCAATCCAACCAGCGCATGGGAGCTCGCTTTAGCAGTTGAAAGTAGCGCCTGCGGTCAGACGCCAGTTTCAAGTGCTAAACCTCCCACGCGCGCACAAAAAACACACAGGAGGTTCTTTCATGATTACGCACAAGCAGTACCCGAATCACCACATTTTTGAAACCGAAATCGGCGGACGCACCTTTACGGTCGAGACCGGCAAGGTCGCTGAGCTCTGCAACGCCGAAGCAATCTGCCGCTACGGAGACACTGTCGTCCTCGTTACCGCGGTTGCATCGCCCCTGCCCAAGTCCGGTATCGACTATTTCCCGCTGACCATCGAGGTCGAAGAGCGGATGTACGCCGTCGGCAGAATCCCGGGCTCTTTTAACCGCCGCGAGGGTAAGCCCTCCGACCGAGGCGTCCTCATCTCGCGTCTGATCGACCGCCCGATGCGCCCGCTGTTCGACGAAGAGCTCCGCAACGACGTTGTTCTGACGAACACCATTCTTGCCCAGGACTACGATAACCCCGTGGAAATCGTCGCGTCCATCGGCTCGTCTCTCGTCATTGCCTACTCTGACATTCCCTGGAACGGACCGACCGCGACCACCAATGTCTGCTATCTCGACGGCAAGTATATCGTCAACCCCTCGCAGGACGAGCGCAACGCCTGCCAGTGCTTCGTGACCATCGCGTCGACCCATGAGAAGGTCGTCATGATCGAAACCGAGGCAAACGAAGTCAAAGAAGACATCCTCATGGAGTGCATCAAGCTTGCCCATGAGACCAACGTCAAGGTTGTCGAATTCATCAACACCATCGTCGACACCATCGGCAAGCCCAAGTTCACCTTCGAAAAGGCTGCCGTCAACCACGAGATGCTCGACGATCTGTGCGAGTATGGTCTGGATAAGATCGCCTACGCCCTCGACACCGACGACAAGAACGTCCGCGAAGAGCGCCTGACCGCTGCCGTCGTCGATTTCAAGGAGAAGTTCGGTGAAAAGTACGCAGACGACTGGGACATCCAGATCGATGTGTG
>DPCD01000107.1:16574-19352 GCA_003516765.1 Clostridiales bacterium
CTGTACAAGATGCAGAAGAAGATCGTCAAGAAGTGGCTGCTCGAGGGCAAGCGCGTCGACGGTCGTACGCCCGATGAAATCCGCCCGCTGGATGCCGAGGTCGGCGTTCTGCCGCGCGTCCACGGCTCGGGTCTGTTCACCCGCGGTCAGACGCAGGTCCTCTCCGTCTGCACGCTCAACACGCTCTCTGCCGCGCAGAAGCTCGATACCATCTACGACGAGACCGAGCGCCGCTATATCCACCACTACAACATGCCGCAGTGGTCCACCGGTGAGGCGCGTGCGAGCCGCTCCACCTCCCGCCGCGAAATCGGTCACGGCGCGCTTGCCGAGAAGGCGCTGCTGCCGGTCATTCCGTCGGTCGACGAGTTCCCGTATGCCATCCGCGTTGTCTCCGAGGTTGTTTCCTCCAACGGCTCGACCTCGCAGGCTTCGATCTGCGGCTCGACGCTTGCTCTGATGGACGCAGGCGTTCCCATCAAGCGCCCCGTCGCGGGCATCTCCTGCGGCTTGATTTCCGATAAGGAAACCGGCACGTGGAGAACCTTTACCGATATCCAGGGCGTCGAAGACTTCCACGGCGAGATGGACTTCAAGGTTGCCGGTACGACCGAAGGCGTCACCGCCATCCAGATGGACCTCAAGAACGACGGCCTGACGATGGAAATCATTGCCGACGCGCTCGAGCGCTGCCGCAAGGCGCGCCTTGAGATCCTCAACGAGATTATGATTCCCTGCATCGCAAAGCCGCGCGACCATGTCTCCGAGTTTGCACCCAAGATGCTCACGATGAAGATTGATGTCGACAAGATCCGCGAGGTCATCGGCAAGGGCGGCTCCATGATTCAGAAGATCGTTGCAGAGTCCGGCGCGCAGGTCGACATTGACGACGACGGTACGATTCACATTGCTTCTCCCGATGCCGCTTCCTGCGACACCGCCAAGAAGATGATCGATGACATCTGCTTCGTGCCCGAGGTCGGCAAGCTGTACTACGGCAAGGTCGTCCGCATCCTGCCCATCGGCGCGTTTGTCGAGCTTGCCCCCGGCAAGGACGGCATGATTCACATCTCCAAGCTCGAAAACCACAGAGTCGAGAAGGTCGAAGACGTCCTGAACGTCGGCGACATGACCTGGGTCAAGGTCACGGAGATCGACGAGAAGGGTCGCGTCAACCTCTCTCGCAAGGACGCGCTCAAGGAGCTCGCCGCACAGGATAAGTAAAAAACCGCTCCCTCCCGCACCTGCGGGAGGGAGTTTTGTTATGCAAGCGTGCAGGGAACGAACTATAATTCGTTCCCTGCACGCTGTTTTATACGTTATGTGATTGTATGGGTGCAAGCTCAGACAATCAGCTCCGCATGGCTGCTGCCATCAGGACCTTTGGAGACGATGATTTGGCGGTCAATACGTTCTTTGAGCTCGGATACGTGCGAGATGATGCCGACCAGACGGTTTCCCTCCGTCAGACCCGCGAGCGTCTGATGTGCCTTGCTGAGCGCCGAAGAGTCGAGAGAGCCGAAGCCCTCGTCCACAAAGAGCGTGTCGGGATGAATACCTGTGGACATCTGCACCTCGTCGGAAAGACCCAGCGTCAGCGAAACGATGCCAGAAACGCTTCACCGCCGGAGAGCGTATTGACGCTGCGCTCCGTCGCGTTGATGTGATCGACGATGTCCAGATCCAGACCGCTTCTGCTCTGCTTGTTGTCCGCATTGCGGCGGCGCTTGAGATCATACTGCCCGCCGGACATCTTCTGGAGCCGGAGGTTCGCACGGCTCAGGATGTGGTCAAAGTACGTTGCCTGAACATAGGTTTCCAGATCGATCTTTGCCTTGCCCGAAAGTGTTCCGGCGGCAGTTCTGGCAAGCACGTCCATCCAGGTGAACTTCTGCTCCAACGCATCAAGCGCATCACGCTGTTTGATGATCGTATCATGCGCGCGCCCATTGACCGCAAGCCGGGTGTGAACGCTCTGGCGCTGTTCATCAAGTGCGTCTTTCTGACCCCTTTGTATATGCAGCTTCGCAGAGAGCTTGTCCAGATCGGCGTCCGCGCCGGTTTTCAGCTGCTCGCGCAGCTGCCGGATTGCGGCGCGGGTTGCGGTAAGTGTGTTCAGGGAAGACTTTTCCTTCGTCTGCGCGTCGGTCAGCGCCTGCTCCAGCGCATCTGCGCGTGTTTCCAGCACGCCAATTTCCTGCTCGGCGGAAGCCTTGTCCTTGCAGGTAAGCACCTGACGAAGCTCGGCGATCCGCACGGCAAGGGCATGCTGCTGCGTTTGCAGCATGCCGATCTGCTTGTTCGCCTTGTTCCGTGTGTCCTGCGCAGCGCGCAGCGCATCCTCTGTTTTTGGAATTTGCTTGTCCAGATTTTCTTTGCGGCGGAAGCGGCGGCTTGCGCATCGTCATATGCGGATTTTGCGCATTTTACCTGTTCCTCTGTGGGCGCGTGCTCAGACAGCACCGCCGGGCGTGGGTGCTCCACGGAGCCACAGACCGGGCAGGGGATTCCGGCTTGCAGGCTGCCTGCAAGAATGCCCGCCTGCGCATCCAGAAATGCCCGCCTGCGCGTCCAGAAATGCCCGCTGCATCCGGGTGTATGCCTGAAGCTGCTCGTCTGCCGCCTGTGCCAGCGCGAGATACGCCGTTTGTTTTTTCTGCTGTGTTTTCTGCTCTGTATTTTCAATTTGATTGCAACAAGGCAGGACAATGCACGGTTATAGAACAGCAGATCAATGAAGAAATCCGTGTTGCCGACCTGAACGCGGTATTCTTCGCC
>DPCD01000205.1 GCA_003516765.1 Clostridiales bacterium
AAGGAAACCATCACCGGCGACGAGCTGATGACGTATGTGAATGCCGAAGGAAAGCGTCTGCAAGCCCCGGAGCAGCCGGAAGACCGCGCGGCAGACGAGCCCGCTCCCGATGCTCCCGACAGTGAGGATTCTGCGGCAGACGCGCCCACGCAGGACGTATGATTCCATTTCCAGTTCCCGTCCGCGCAGCAGATTTTTGCTGCGCGGATTTTTCCGGGCTTTCAATTTTATTTCCAGTTTTCGCGCCTCAGAAAATTCGAAGGAGGAGAAAATTATGTCCGATTTTCTTTTTTTAAGCGCCGCCGAGCCGCTTGCCGCGCAGGTTGCCGGAGAGCTGGCTGAAAACGCGACGCAGACAAAATCTGTCATTGAAAAATTTTTTGATACATTTTCTTTTGCCAAACTGGTCTCTGCGGCTATCTTACTGGTGATATGTATTGTATGCATAAAAATCCTGCTCAAGGCGACCGAAAAAATGCTCAAATCGTCCAAACTGGACTGCAGCTGCCATACCTTCATCCGTTCGACGGTCAAAATCGTGCTGGTGTTTCTGGCAATCATGCTGCTGGCAGGCACGCTCGGCATCGACACCTCGTCGCTGCTTGCCATTCTGAGCGTTGCAGGTCTTGCCGTTTCGCTTTCCATTCAGGACTCGCTTTCCAATCTTGCCAGCGCCGTGGTCCTTCTTACCACGCACCCGTTCAAGGTCGGCGATTTCATCGAGGTCGGCGGAAAATCCGGCACCGTGCGCCAGATCGGCGTCTTCCACACCCAGATTGCCACGCCGGACAACCAGCTGGTTTATCTTCCCAACAGCCACATCACCTCCGCCGAGATCACAAACGTCACCGGAAGCGAGCTTCGGCGCATTGAGCTTACCGTGCAGGCAAGCTACGACGCAGCGCCCGAGACGGTAAAAGCTGCCCTTGTGCGCGCGGCGCAGCATCCAAAGCGTGTGGAGAAAGAGCCGGTTTTTGCCCGCCTCAGCGCCTACGGCGACAGCGCCGTCAGCTATACGCTGCGCCTCTGGACGGCGGGCAGCGACTACTGGGACGTATACTACGACGTCCTCGAAGCAGTGGGTCGGGAGTTCAGCCAATCTAACATAGAAATGACATACCCTCATATCAATGTTCATATGGATTCGTAACCTTAACTGCCTCCGGCTGGAAGTTGCTGGAGGCAGTTTTCTTTGGTTTTTTTCGGATTATTATATCATTTTTCTGAAAAACACTCCCAAATAATACATTAAGAAAATATCGATAAAACCGCACCGCTTGAGTTGACAATCTTCGTGCAACTTGTTAGAATAGGATTAAGCTGTAATGGGCAGACTCTGCCGTCTGGTTTCCGGCAGTGCCTGTTCGCTCGGTTTTGTCCATCCAGGGCAGACCGCTTTCCCCAGCGCCCGCTTTGCGCCTCAGCAACCCGGGCACGCCGCTAGAACATAAAAATTAGGAGGAGACATCATCGATGGATTGGGATCGCTTAATCACTATTGAACAGATGGAAGAAGCGACCAACACCTTGCTTGAAACCGGCAAGAAGGTTGGCGCAGACTCCTGGCAGCAGCGCGTTAAAAACCAGACGCCGCACTGCGGCTTCGGTGAATCCGGTACTTGCTGCCGTATTTGCTCCATGGGCCCCTGCCGCATCACCCCGAAGGCGCCGCGCGGCATCTGCGGCTGCGACGTTCACGGTATTGTTGCGCGTAACTACCTGCGCTTCACCGCAGGCGGCTCTGCAACGCACTCCGACCACGGTCGCCAGATCTGCCACACCTTGTATCAGACAAAAGAGGGCGGCGCATATCAGGTCAAGGACCCTGAAAAGCTGAAGAGAATCGCAAAAGAATGGGACATCGAGACCGAAGGCAAGGATATCTACGATCTGGCTCACGAAGTCGCTGAGGTCGGTCTGCTGGAATACGGCAAGCCCTTCGGCGTCCAGCGCTTTATCAAGCGTACTCCCGAGCACACGCAGGAGCTGTGGCACAAGGCAGGCATCGAGCCGCGCGCCATCGACCGCGAGGTTTCTCAGTCGCTGCATATGACCCACATGGGCTGCTCGTCTCTTCCTGAGGCTCTGATCAAGCAGTCTCTGCGCGCCGGTCTGTCCGATGGCTGGGGCGGCTCCATGATGGGCACCGAGTTCTCCGACGTTCTGTTCGGAACGCCGAAGCCCGTTGACACCACCGCCAACATCGGCGTTATGGACAAGGACATGGTCAACATCATCGTCCACGGTCATGACCCCTCTTTGTCCGAGATGATCGTTTTCTATGCGCAGGATCCCGAGATGATCGCGCTTGCCAAGGAAAATGGCGCAAAGGGCATTAACATTGCGGGCGTCTGCTGCACCGGCAACGAAGTTGCCATGCGCCAAGGCATCCCGATGGCAGGTAACTTCCTGCAGCAGGAAAACGTCGTTCTGACGGGCGCATGTGAAGCCATCGTCGTCGACGTGCAGTGTATCTTCCCCGCGCTTGGTCCGCTCTCCAAGTGCTTCCACACCAAGTTCATCACCACCTCCCCCATTGCCCGTATGCCGGACAGCGATTACATCGAGTTCCACGAGGAAACCGCTGCTGAAAACGCAAAGGCAATCGTGAAGATGGCGGTTGAAAACTTCAAAAACCGCAATCAGGACCTCGTCAACATTCCGCAGCTCAAGACCAATGCCCGTGTCGGCTACTCGGTCGAGGCAATCAAGAAGGAGCTTGACGGCGTCTGCAACTCCCACGTCGACGCTCTGGGCACCTTGAAGCCTCTGGCTGACGTTGTCAAGGCTGGCGTTCTTCGCGGCGCTGTCGCGATGGTCGGCTGCAACAACCCGAAGGTCCGCCCCGACACCGCGCACATCGAGCTGATGAAGAAGCTCCTGAAGAACGATATCATCGTCATCGTCTCCGGCTGCTCGGCACAGGCTGCTGCGAAAGCAGGTCTGATGAACCTCGAAGCTGCTGAGTACTGTGGCGAAGGTCTCAAGCGCGTCTGCAAGCTGGTCGGCATTCCCCCGATCCTGCACATGGG
>DPCD01000020.1:0-6125 GCA_003516765.1 Clostridiales bacterium
ACACCTACAGCCTGAACGATATGCTCGAAAGCGTCAAAAAGCAGTCGAACCAGATTCAGGGCATGCTCGCGGCAATCGGCGCGGTGTCGATGCTCGTCTCGGCAATCTGCATTGCGAACACGATGATGATGTCCATCAACGAGCGCCGCAAGGAAATCGGCGTTCTCAAGGTGCTGGGCAGCGAGATGACCGACATCATGTTCATGTTCATGGTCGAGGCGCTGCTGGTCGGTATTGCGGGCGGTCTGTTCGGCATGGGCTTGAGTTTCGGCATGCGGGAGTTAATACCGGTGCTGTTCTCCGACATGGATGTGCGCAGCATCATTCCGGTCTGGCTGGTCGTGGTGGGTTTAGGCTTCTCCGGCATTGTGGCGCTGCTCTCAGCCCTCGCCCCCGCGATTGGCGCAATGCGCATTTCGCCGTTGGAAGCTATTCGGGCAGAGTAAACGCGTAATGCTTGAAATAGAAAACGATGGAGTGGCGCTAAATAATTCCTTGCTGGCAATATGCAGATAAGGCAAAAACGCGACACTTATAAGCAACGCCGAGCCACAGATGCGCAAATAGGTTCCTTACAAAGCTGCCTCGATTTCCTGCAGCGCACAGCTTGGCAAGTTATCTGTTCTATCTGACAGTTGAAATCATGCGCAGACGCAAAAATGTGCAAAACAAGAGCTGAAGATGCAGCAAGCGATCCGATCAGTAAGTTGCTTTGCAACAGAAACAAATCTAAGACTTGTACAATTTAAGATCATTATTTCGAACAACCTTTGCGGAATCCATGCCACATCCATCGCGGTAGTTGGCAAATCTGTAGAGGGAACACATCTTTGTATTCTGCTCGGAGAAATCCGAGTCGAATAAATAAAAAATACTAGGAGGAATACAAAATGAAAACGCGGAAGATTCTTGCACTCTTGCTTGCCATGGTTATGGTTCTTGGACTGTGCTCAATGGCATCCGCAGCTGCGCCTAATGACAAGGTGCAGATCAACAACATGATGGTTGACGCATCGAAGGTTGATCTCGCTTCTTTCGGTCTTTCTGCAGAAGAAGAAATCGTACCGGTTGAGACGTTTGCTGCAACAGCCACCTACAGCGACTTGGATGTAAACGCTAACTTGCCGCCGATTAAGAAGATCCTGATTCAGGGCTTTAATGAAAGCGATATCAGCAGCAATGTTGGTATCATGCAGGGAAATGCAATCTACACGCTGACGATGCCGTCTGGCACAAAAGCAACCCAGCTTACTAACAAGGTTGTTACCTTTGTACTCGGCGGCACTTCCACAACGCCGACGGGCAGCACGATTAACCTCACTTATAACGGAACGACCTATTCCGCTACAGCAGGCGGCTCTATCAGCATCACCATGACGCTGACGCCGAATGTTTCTACCCCGCTTACCGCTACTTGGACAGCGCTGAACAGCGATGGCAGCACGACGGCAAAGAATAGAAGCTGCCAGCTTACTGCATACGTTCCTGTTAATACAACTGATGTTAGCCTTAGCAGCCTGACAATCGAAGGAACGGATGCTGATATTTCCAGTTCTACCGTTGGTGGCGTTACTCGTTATGTTTGCGTGGCAGAACTTGAAGACGTAACTTCTTTGACCGGTTTGGAAGTTGTCGCGGAGCTTGGCAGCGGTAACGCAGAAGCTACACTTGGCGGTATTGGCGGCGTTAAGGACGAAAATGACGATACGCTTGTCACTTTCTCCGATGTCGACCTGACCACGTCCAAAAATCTGGAGATTACAAATACTACTTATTCCAGAACCTATCAGGTTTCCGCACATATCAAGGATGGAACGGTGACTGTTCACATCGCAATCCGCTCCTTCCTCGCCGATGAATATCTTGAGAACCGCACGAACTGGTATTCCGGTTATGGCACAAGCTCTGTTTCTAGTACCGAAAAGACGAGACTCTTAGGCGTTGCATCGTATCTGCGCAGTGCAAACAGCCCGACGACAAGCACCGAAACAAAGAACTACAATGGAAATGGTCCGCTTAGTCAAGAAGCTTCGGGGAGAATGATCTTCAGCGAGGAGTCCTATGTCACGCTGAATGTTCCGGCTTCTTACACGGTGAGAGATGCCCTGAACAGCTTCACCAGCAATACGACATACTTCCCCAACGGTTTTGCGATCACCGGTAGCGACAGCTATATTGAAGCCATGGGTCAGACGTCAAGCAATGTCATGGGCGAGTTCGATTGCGGCTCTGCCAGCGGCTGGATGTACACGGCAAGAACCAGCCGGACAGATGTAACGTCTGCTCTGCCCAACGCTGGCGCGAATACATGGCCGGTTTCGAACGGCATGTATATCGACTGGTATTATACCGCAGCATACGGCATGGACTTCGGCTATTCGATGTTCGGCTAATGACTACCTGATATGCCCCAGCAGGGAGCGCCGCAAGGCGCTTCCTGCCAGGGGCAGGAAAGAGCGTGTTATGAGAACAAACAGGAAAAAGAGCTTGCGCTCTCTTGCGCTGCTGTTGGCGCTTATACAGATCCTATCGCTTTTTACGCTGGGCGTCGGCGCAGCGGGGCTGGACCCGGACGGTCGTTGGGTAAAAAGATCGGCTCTCTTGTGGGCTAGAGCAGTCTCGAACGACGATGCGGCAAAAAGGCAGCCATATTATATGCTGTTTGACCGCAACTCCGGCGATAATCTCTCATTTCCAGAAAATATTTCACTTGCAGCACTGCACAGCTTCGGCACAGCAGATGTGGCGATTGCGCTGCCAGAGGGGCGCGACTGGAAGAACGAAAACAACTATAAGCTGAAGCTTTATGGGCAGAAGGTAGAAACCGACGCTGACGATTACCAATTTCTCAATATCTATCCGAGCGATACAGTTCTGAACTATCACCATTTCCAGAAGCTGGAGCGCCGCTATACCACGGGAAGCGCGATGGACAGCAAGATGTATGTGCCGTCCGGAAGTCTGCTTTCCGAAACAAATTATTATATCGTTCCGCAGAAGTATGTAGAGTTTGCGGGCGTAAAACCAACACGGAATCCAGACGGGAGCTATACAAATCCCTATTATACAACAGAAGAAGAAGCTGCGATACGTGCGCTGTTTCCGCAATACAAGAGCCGGGTAGACGCGCACAACGCATTAAAGAATTATATTTTGTCCCAAACGGAGCTTCATGTGGGCGGCTACCATCCGCAGATGGCATATCGTTTGATTGGTTCACAGGCTGTGAATTTGTACGGTCAGGTCACGGAGGACGCCTTTTTGAACGCTGTGCATGGCGAAGGCTATGATCTGGCGCAGACACAGGAGTTCCTCAGCACCGTTATGGATGGAATCTACGACTATGTGGAGTCCAGCAGGATTGATGCGCCGGAGATCACATCCTTTGAGCTTGGCGGCTCCAAGGCGAGAATCGATGCAAAAAACCGAAAAGTAACGGTCAATATCCCGCTTGGCTACGATACATCCGGCATGACCCCGGCAATTACGACAAGCGGTTATACCTACGCACAGCTGGTCAGCGGCAGCACCAGCAGCTCCGTTATGAAGTACAAGGTGACGCCGTATTGCCCGATAACTGGTCTTCTCTATAACGGACAGCGCGACTCATCTGGCAATATCTATACGGATCTCAGCCAGGAGTGGACGGTTGAACTCAAGTTTGGCGAGCAGCCGTTCAACGATGTAACGTCTTTCAGCATCTACGATGCAAAGTACCAGAAGCAGCGCGAGGCTACAATCGCAAATCCGGAAAAAGCTGGAGAGCTTGGCTCTATCACGCTGAATATGCCGGTTGGTACGGATCGGAAGTCGCTGGTGCCGACGATCACGCATTTGGGGCAATATGTCCAGATCGAAGAAAACGGCGAATGGAAGACCATTGAATCTGGTAAGGCGTATGATTTCAGCACCGTTCGGAAAATCCGCGTCAAAAATGACAGCTTTGGCGGCGTTACGACCGAGTATACCGTAACCATTACGGCAGAACAGTCCAAGGAATGCAAGATCCTTGGCTACAAAATCGGCTATGCCGAGGGCGTGATCGACGAGCAGAATCATACCGTAACCATTGAAGTCCCGTATGGAACGGATCTGACAAAGCAGACCGCAGAGGTCACCTGTTCTGAGTTTGCAGAGAATACTGTAAAGCCGAGCTTGCTTGTCTATAACATGGATCTCACGTATGTGATCAAGGCAGAAAACGGAACAGAGCAGCCATATAAGGTCAGAATCACACAAACCGCACCGGCGACCGGAAAGAATATTCTGGGTTTCAGTTACGGCAGTATCTCTGCCAGAATTGGTGAAAAGGATATTCTTCTGGAAGTACCGTTCTCTGTCGATCTGAAGACACTTGCGCCGACGATTGTTGTTTCCGATTTTGCGACGGTAAGCCCGGCAAGCAACGAAGCCGTAGATTTTACCAATTCAGAGAAAACACCTGTTATTTATACGGTTCGGGCGCAGGATGGCACGGAAAAGAAATACAATGTAGTGGTCAAAAAAGCCGCGCAGCCGGATTCCGTCCCATATGGCGACATTCTGGAAGAGGTAAAAAGCAATATCATTGCGGACTACAAGTCCCGCCGCGATGGTACATTACTTACGGATGACTGGATCTTGATGAACCTTGGCTTTGCAACCTGTAATCAGGAGGTCGCATCGGGTGAGGATCTTCCGTATGGTCTTAATATCTACGGACACATAAAGGCTATTGCACCAAACAAGATGACGGATTACGCTCGCGTAATTATGATGCTGACTGCGCTTGGCATCAACGCCAGTAATCTGGATATCTACAGAGACAGCAATAATACGCCGTTTACAGATGGCAGCGGAAAAGCGGTCAGCAGTCTTGTAAAGGAACTTTATAGCTACAGCGGCAGCTATACGATCAACGGTCCGATCTATGCGCTGATTGCACTGGATATGGGTAACTACACCGTGCCGAAGGATGCGAAATGGACGCGCGAGAAGCTGCTGGAAGAAATTCTTTCCCATCAGTACGGCTCAGACGGATTTGGGATCGATATGGTGGCGATGCTGATGCAGAGTCTGTATCCGTACATCAACGATCCGACCTACGGCGAGCGCGTCAAGGCAAAGATGCAGGAAGGCTATGACATCATTCTTGGCTATCAGACTGCATCTGGTGTCGATCCGATGGGAAGTGATTATACGTTCTTCTCTTGGGGAACGACGAACAGCGAATCCTGCGCACAGGTAATCTGCGCAATGTGTGCAATGGGCGTGGACGTCGGCACAGACCCGAATTTCAGCGCTTACAGCACGGGTGATTATACGCAGGATAAGGGCGTCATTCCCACATGGCTAAACCGATATCTGATGCCCAGCAAGGCGGGCTTCGGTCATACGGATAACAGCCATAATGAAATGGCAACGTACCAGTCCGCTTATGCGGTGCAATGGTATCTGAATTTCTATAACGAGCAGTCCGCAAAGCCGTATTCCCTCTACTATAAGCGTTTCGATTTCTCTCGCCAGCTCAGCGATAAAGCAGATATCGAAAAGTTTACGTTGGAAGGGCAGGAAGGCATTATCAACGGCAACAATATTACAGTTTATATCCCCGATGGGATGCCGACAGATAATTTAACGCCTGAAATAAAGCTCTCCGATGGCGCGAAACTGCTTTCACCCAAAATGCCGGTTCCGTTTGTAGAGGATGCGCCGGTTGCATTTACGGTGCAGGCAGAAAACGGAACGACAAAAAAGACCTACAGTGTAAAGCTTGTTTATGACAAAAATGTCAAGGGCAAGGGCACGACGCTCTTCACCGACACCATCCAGATTCAGAATGAGGACATGGCCGACAAGGACATGGAGGACATGCAGATCACGAAGAACGAGGATGGCACGACCGACATTCTGATTACCATCGTCCCCGGCGTTGACACGACGAAGCTCCGCTTCAAGGCGGACATTTCGTACAAGGCGACGGCAAGCATCGATGTGACGGGCAAGAGCAACGTTGACCTGCACGACTGGACGGAGGTTGTCGTGACTGCCGAGGACGGCGTCACGAAGCAGACCTACCGCATCAAGGTCGTAAGCCAGACGTTCGCGTCCATCACGGAATTTGCGATCAAGGTCGACGGCGTGGA
>DPCD01000020.1:6409-12266 GCA_003516765.1 Clostridiales bacterium
GACACGGCAGACCTCACGCGCGTCACGCCGACGAAAATTACCCTCGGCGAGGGAACGACGGAGGTTCTCCCTTCCGCGTCCGCACCGCAGAACTTTGCAGAGGGCGCGGAGTACACGGTCAAAGGTCCGGGCTTGCGAACCAGAACCTACAGCGTCGTGACCAGCAGCAAGGGCGGCGATGGAGACGACGATGACAGCAAGCCGGTCAACAACAGCTTTGCCATTACCTCCTTCAAGATCGGAGACAAGGCGGCTGAAATTGACAACACGAACGGCATCATCAAGATCACGCTCTCCTATGGCACGAATCTTTATCAGGTTGCGCCGAAGATCGAAACCGGCAGCGGCTGCACGGTCAGCCCGCGTTCGGGGCAGGTCGTGAACCTCTCCGTCCCGGCGACGTACACGCTGACGCGCGGCGATGAAAAACGCACCTACACGGTCATTGTCACGCTGCAAAAATCCGCGTCGCAGCTCATCTGGGACAAGGCGGCAATCAANNATCGGAGACAAGGCGGCTGAAATTGACAACACGAACGGCATCATCAAGATCACGCTCTCCTATGGCACGAATCTTTATCAGGTTGCGCCGAAGATCGAAACCGGCAGCGGCTGCACGGTCAGCCCGCGCTCGGGGCAGGTTGTGAACCTCTCCGTGCCAGCAACCTACACGCTGACGCGCGGCGATGAAAAGCGCACCTACACGGTGATCGTCACGTTGCAAAAATCCGCGTCGCAGCTCATCTGGGACAAGGCGGCACTCAAGATGAACCCGTCCTCGTACCAGACAAGCCCCGACCTCGGGAAGAAAGACCCCGAGCCGACCTACATCCCATCCACCAGCCAGATCCTCTCCGGTATGAAGGTGCAGGTGAACGGCAAGGACGTTGTGTATCAGGCAACCGGTTCTTCTAACTGGCTCCTGATGACGCCAGACAGCTATTCTGCGGCGAACACCTACCGTTTCCGGGCGGAAAAGGGCGCGCTCAAGAATATCGCCGCCAACGGCTATAACGGCTTCGGTGTGCAGGCTGGCAAGCTGATGATCGGCATCACGGAGAAGATGGACACGGCAAGAGGTCTTGATCTGTCCCTCTGCCCGGTGCCAAGCGCGGCGCAGACGGCGTGGAAGAACAAGTCCGGTGTGGTCGGCGTGTGGAAGATCACCTGCGACAGCGTTTCGGGCGGTTTGACATTGATGTTTGACTGCTCGGGTCAAACAGGAAAACTGGCGCTTGCGAAGTACAACGAAGCGAAAAAGTGCTTCGAGCAGGTGTCGGAGAAAAAATGGAGCGTCAGCGGCTCGATCCTGACGGCTTCCAATATGTCCGCCGGTATCTACGGCGTGATTAAGATTGGGTAATTTTGAAAAAATGAAAGCCCGGGGCGCAATGCCCCGGGAGAAAGGATGAGAGAATATGAAAGGAAAACGCTTCCTGTCTCTCCTGCTCTGCTTCGTGATGGTGCTGGGGATGCTGCCCGGTCTGGCAATTCCGGCATCCGCTGCTAGTACAACTACTTTGGAATTTTTTGTTGTTATGGGCAACCCAAGCACTAGCAATAGGATTAGGAAAACGAAAGTACCAATTAATTCAAAAGTTAAAGATGCGATAACTTCCGATGAATTGGTCAAGAAAAATCCAGGCTATTACGGCGTGATGGAGCTTGTTGACTGGTATACGGAACGACCGGAGGAGAACGAGGACGGCAGTTTTACGTTTAATGAAGGAGCAAAGGTTACAGACAATACTCTGGTAACAGGAAAGTTGAAACTCTACGCGAAGACGAAGATCCGTGAAGGGCAGACTATTTCGATTTCGCTGAATGGCCACAAACCAAAGCCGATTACGGAGTGGAGCGGTCCTGTCGCTACTTCTCCCTCTGAACGTTTTCTCTTCGATGTAACAAACAAAACAAACATAAAGTATGACGGCACCACAGAGAACATATCGAAAAGTCTCCTGGAGCTTCCACTCGGCAAGGCGCTTACGGCAGACGATTTAAGCAAAATTCCAAGTCAGTGGACGATAGACAGTCAAGCGTATACGATCAATAGCTGGGCAACAGTGTCCACGGTTTTGACAGTCGGAACGGTGATCGACCCGCAGGATAAAATTGACAAGTATAATGGCGAAGGATATGATCCTTTTGAAGTATACGCCCAGATGACATGGCCGATCACGATCAAATTTGTGACGAACGTCGACGGGAAAACCCTTCAAGATATAAACTTAACTGGGGCAACCAAACTCAATGGTTATAGTGCTGCAACGACAAATACAATGACAGAAGCGCAAAAGAAGCAGGTTGCAGACGTAAATACTTGGGTGCAGCAGCAGGAAAACACCGATGGCTTCGGAAGAATTTTCCGCGGCTGGTACGCGAATAGCAGTTTTACCGGCGATCCATTCCGCGATGGGACAGGGTATTCCATCAGCGGAACGCCGACGGGTCTCGACGAAAACAGCGCGTGGCACGCGAACACGCCATTCAACAACTCTATGACGCTTTATGCAAAGTGGGAAGACCGTTGCAAGGTTACATTCAACATGGGCAGCGAGAATCTTTCAAACGCAGCGTCTTTTACGGATTACTATGTAGCAGTCAATGAAAAGCTGACCGCGCCGTCCGTTGAGCCGCAGTCAACAGGCTATCCGAACCGGGTGTTCCTTGGATGGTATGAAGATGCGGAATGCACAAAGGTGTGGGACTTTGCGAATAAGACAGTTACGACAGATGTAACACTCTACGCAAAATGGGCCAACGCAAAAACAGTAACGCTCAAATTTGTATATTATGCCCCGGACGATGATGCGACGCCGATTGACTATAGAACAATGACGGTTCCGGTCATTGAAGGTCGTGAGTTTGGTGACGGTCTTCCCGTGCTGCCGGGTACACCGACGGAAGGCCTTTTTGATCCGGATACGTTGACAACCCCGATCATCTATCGAACGATGGGAAAAACGCGCGGACTGATTTATACAAGCTGGAGTTACTACGGAAAATACGACTGGGCACCGCTGACCTCGAAAACTGTATTGTATAATGAGGTGGTTGCCAATAGTGAAGTGAAGGTTCGTGCAAATTCGGTCGTCTATGTTCAGTTTACATTTGACCCGCAGGGCGGTACATTAAATGGCTCGACTGAATCCGCGGTAGTTACATCTGATACGCGGAAGGTAGAAAGCAATCCCACAACCCCCGTAAAAGGCACCACAAGATTCCTGGGCTGGTATACGCAGCCTGATGGAAAGGGTGAAAAGCTCGACCGAACAAAGGAGTATTCGCTGAATACGACGTTCTATGCCGCATGGGAAAAAGAAAAGGAATGCACGCTGATCTTTGATATCAGCAATTACCCGGGCGCGACCGTTGTCCTGAAAAAGGGCGACGAGGTGTGCAGCGGCACGACCGCAGATGGCAAGGTTATCTATACGAAACTGCCGCGCGGAACATATCAGTATTCCATCACGCTGACCGGCTACAAGCCGCTGACCGGAACTTATGAGATTACAGATGCTACCTCAGAGGAGGAATCCTACACAATTGAGGTAAAGGATTGGCCGGTGTTTGTTCCGGTGACCGGAATCGCGCTGAATATTCCTGATAGCCAAATTATGCAGGGAAAGTCCTACGATCTGAGCAAGCTTGCGACGGTTGCGCCAGAAAATGCTTCCTACAAGAACATCACATGGTCCGTATCTGGCGATGGCGTTACGCTGGGCAAAGACGGCAAGACGCTGACGGTTTCTGCTGATGCCACCGGCTCCGTCACACTGACTGCGACGATCACGGATGGCAAGCTCAACGATGCGGGAACAGCGTTGGAAAACTACACGAAGCCGTTCACTCTGACAATCGTAACGTTCCGCCCGACGATCACGTTCAAAAATGGTTCTGGCGAAGGTCCCTCCATCGACGTTATTCAGAACATGCCCGCGCCCGTCCTTGCGGTAAACGGTAAAATTACCGCTCCGGCTACAAAGCCGACCGCAGATGGATGGGAGTTTGAGGCGTGGTATCTGGATGCAGCGTACAACACGGCGTGGACAGCGGATCATGTCTTTACACAAGATAGTGAGCTTTTTGCCAAGTGGAAAAAAGAAGCCGTTCCGATTACAGTGACATTCTCTGACGGCGGCAGCCAGACGAAGACAGAAACGCATAACGCCGGTGAATCGCTGGTTCTTCCTCCGAATATGTTCACAAAGGCTGGATACATTTTTGCAGCGTGGGAACTGCCGGATGAAACAACAATGTACGCAGGAACGACAATCAAGGCATTGCCCAGCACGGATGTTACATACAAAGCAACGTGGAAAGAGATCAATGCTGCAATTACTGCGGATGATGTCCGACACTCGTTGGATGCAATTACTGCGGAGAATGTAAAAGACCACAAGGCGCAGCTGATCGCTGCACGCGACGCACTTGCAGCGGGGACAGCAACAAAGACAGACGCAGAACTGATCGGCAGTTTGTCTGAACTGTTTAAGAGTGCTGACCTTGGCCCGGTCAGTATCACTGGAAATACAAGCCAAGGCGTTACTGAGACAGGCGCGATCCTTTCCTCGGACGGCGCAGCAGTTGTTCTGAATGTGAATAAGCTGACAACACCGAACAAGACTTTGCCTGAAGCATATCAGACTGAAGAATACAAGGCTGTGTGGTATACCGTCGCTATGAGTGTTGGCGGCGCAACCACCGAACCGAAAGTTCCTGTTATTCTGACTGCGCCTATTCCGGCAGACCTGTCTACAATGGCAGCAGACACCATCCGTGTACTTCTGTACAAGAGTGCAGCCACTGAGCCGGTTTTGATGACGCCAACTGTGGCAGATGGCAAACTGACGTTCGCCTTTGACGGCAACGGACAGATTGCATTTGTCGGCAAGGCAATCTCTGATACGGCAGATACCCGCGTCACCGGGCTCACGATGGAGTACAACGGTACGAAGATGGGCAATGTGACACAGGATAAAGATGGCAACTTTACGGTTGTCCTTCCCGCATCGCTGAATCAATCCGCAATCGATTTGCTCGCCTCTGGTAAGTGGAAGACTTATCTGACGGTAGCACCGCAGGCTAAGGTTGCAACAGCAGAGAGCAAGGATGGCTTTGATGCGACGTACTGGGCAGAAACCGGTGTTGCACTGACCTACTCGCTGACGAAGGCAAACGACTATAGCGATAGCCGTACACTGACTGCGATTGCGAAGAATGGGACGAAGCGTGAGTTTACTGTCACGGTCAAGAAGATCACGGACGCAGACCGCACCTACAAGATTGCTGTTGCAAACATCAACGGCGGCACGGTCACAGCCACCCCGAGTCCTGCCGCAGCCGGGGAAGAGGTCAAGCTGACCGTCACGCCGAACGACGGCAAGAAGCTGGTCGCGGGCTCGCTCAGCTACTGCCTGCAATCCGCCGGGGCAAAATCCGTGCCCATCGACGAAAGCAGCCTGACGTTCATCATGCCCGCAGGCGATATCAACATCAACGCGCAGTTTGAAGACGATGCCAGCGCGCCGCTCAAGAACCCGCCGCAGATTACGGCGTTTGTGGTCAACGGCGTCTCCGCGGTCATCAACAGCGACACCAAGGCTATCACAATCATCCTGCCCTACGGCACGGATCTGAAGCACGTTGCGCCGACCATCGTCACGGCGAACGCCTCGAAGGTCGAGCCGTCGTCCGCCCAGCGCGTCGACCTGTCGACACCCAAGGCATATCGGGTCTACGCCTCGAACGGCGCGTATGTGACCTACACCGTCACCGCCTACACCGAAGAGCCTTCTCCCACGCAGTCGCTTTGGGAAAAGCTCCAGAATCAGATCAACAGCAACCCCAACTG
>DPCD01000042.1:0-146 GCA_003516765.1 Clostridiales bacterium
AGCTATACGGTGGATACCATCCGTGAGCTGAAGGCACAATATGCACACGACGAGCTGTTTCTGATGATGGGAACGGATATGTTTTTGTCGTTTCAGGACTGGTACAGCCCGCAGGAGATTGCCAGATGCGCGCAGCTGGTCTGCTT
>DPCD01000042.1:372-4409 GCA_003516765.1 Clostridiales bacterium
AAGCTGGTCTGCTTCTCGCGCTATGACGCAGACGCGGAAAACCGCGCCGCGCTTCAAAAGCAGGCGGACCTGCTCGAGAAGCTTTACGGGCAAAGACCGCTGCTGCTGACGAACGACTGCTTCGACATATCCTCGACCGAGGCAAGACGGCTTCTCGTGTTCGGCATTGCGGAGCCCTATCTTCCGCAGGCGGTACTGCGCCGCATCGAAGCGCAAAGGCTCTACGGCGCTGGACGCGATTACCGCGGTCTTCCGTTTGACGAGCTGAAAACCGTCAGCCTGTCGCTTCACAAAAAAACGCGCGCGGCGCATGCCGTCGGCGTGTGCGAAACGGCGCGGCAGATGGCGCGGCAGTTCGGAGCCGACGAGGCGCTTGCCGCCAGAGCCGGGATTCTGCACGATGTAACCAAGGCGCTGACCGGAGCGCAGCAGCTGCTGCTGGCGGAAAAATACGAGGTCCGGCTGACGGATTTTGAACGGCAGAACCGGCAGCTTCTGCACGCCAAAACAGGCGCGGCGATTGCGCGAACGCTGTTCGGCGAATGCGAGGCAGTTTGCAGCGCAATTACGTATCACACGACCGGAAAAACCGATATGACGACATTGGAGAAAATCATCTATCTTGCGGATATGATCGAGCCGAACCGCACGTACCCCGGCGTGGATACCATCCGGGCGGCGGCAGAGGAGAGTCTCGACGGGGGCGTTCTGCTTGCACTGGAGCGCACCATCTGCTATTTGCAGGAGGAAGGCTTCGCCGTGTGCGAAGACTCGGTGCGGGCGCGCGATTTTCTCCTGCGCGAAAGGAACCTGACACAGCATGAAGCATAACACCCACCATGGGCATTTTGAAGCGCCGCGGGAAAAGCGGCGCCTGACCGGCAAGCAGAAGGGCATCATCGGCATAGTTCTGGCGCTTGCCGTTCTGGCAGGCGTGGCGACCGGAATCTATCAAACGCTGGTAAAGCCGCCCGAAAAGCCGCAGCCGGTGCAGGAAGAAACGCAGGATGCGAACACGCAGCCGGAGCCGGAGGTCAAGAAGCCGACGATCAAACACGTCGTGACAAAGGTCGACGAGCAGACGGGCGAGGAAGTGGAGGAAGAAACCGAGCTTCCTGCCAGCCACCAGACCGGTGTCTACAACATTCTGATCTGCGGCACCGACGACGATGGCTACCGCACGGACACCATCATTGTTGCGCATCTGAACGAAACGACGCACGACGTTGCGCTCATGAGCGTGCCGCGCGACACGGTGGTCCTGAACGGCAGCGGCGGCATTATGAAAATCAACTCCGTTTACGCCGGCGGCGGCGCGGACGGCATGGCGCGGCTTTCCAAGCGGCTTGGCGCGATGCTGGGCTTCGAGCTCGACGGCTATGTGCTGGTCAATCTCAAAGCGTTCCGCGAGACGGTAGATCTGGTCGACGGCGTGGAATTTGACGTGCCGCAGGACATGTATTATAACGATCCGTCGCAGAATTTGCATATCGATCTCAAGGCGGGCAAGCAGACGCTCGACGGCGAGAAGGCGATGGAGTTGGTCCGCTTCCGCAAGGGCTACGCCTCGCAGGATATCCAGAGGACCAAGGTCCAGCAGGAGTTTCTGCGGGCGCTGGCGAAGAAGGTGCTGAGTGTTTCGAGTCTGACGAAGCTCAAGGAATTTGCAGATGTCTTCAGCACCTATGTGACAACGGATCTCACGGTCGGCAATATGCTCTATTTTGCGCAGTCGCTGATGAAATGCGACTTTGACGCAATGAAAACGTACACGCTCGAGGGCGAGGGCGCCATGATCAACGGCGTGTCGTATTATCCGCTGTATGCCGGAAAGCTCGTGCAGGTGGTAAACGAGTCGTTCAATCCCTATGACGCACCGGTCACGCTCGACACGGTAAACGTCATCACCCCGGATCTTGCAAGGTCCTATCAGAAGCAGACCGCGCCGGAGCCGGAAACGCCGGAGAATCCAGAGCAGCAGGTGCCGGAAAATCCGGACGAAGAAGCCCCGGAGGACCCGGACGCGGAAAATCCGGACAACGCGGAGGCTCCCGACGGAACACCGCCGGAGAATCCGGAAGACACGCAGCCCGGAGAGCCGGAAATTCCGGAGGACAATTGGCTCGGCGAGGGGAATCTCTGGCAGAACGAACAGCAGACGGCGCAGATGCCCTGAGAAGAAAGGAAGAAAAGTATGATTTCAGCAAAAGAGGTGGCGGCAATCGCCGCAAAGGCACTCGACAGCAAGCTCGGCAAGGATATCAGCCTGATTGAGATTACCGACGTTTCGACGCTCGCAGATTATTTCCTGATCTGCACGGCGACGAGCAACACGCACGTCAAAACGCTCTGCGACGCGGTGGAAGAAGCGATGGACGCGGCAGGCGAGCCGCTTCTGAATCGCGAAGGGCATCGCGGCGGTACGTGGGTGCTGATGGACTTCGGCAGCGTGGTGGTGCATGTGTTCACGGCGGAGACAAGAAGCTTCTACGATCTCGAGCGGCTCTGGCAGGATGGAAAAACTGTCAACCTGTCTTCGATTTTGACGCACGACGCTTGACAAACCGGGTGAAACTGCGTACAATAGCGGGGTAATATCGACAAACGCTTTGACGGAGAACAATGCGCGCAATTCGTCTTTCAGAGAGCCTGCGGTCGGTGCAAGCAGGTAAGACGCGGCGCGAAGCTCCCTCCCGAGCGGTCTTCCTGAACGCAGTAGGGAAGAACGGCTGACCGCGTGACAGGTCACTGAGCGCCATGAAAATGACGGAATCAGGGTGGTACCGCGTGATTTACGCCCCTGACTGCACAGCAGTCAGGGGCGTTCGTTTTTGCGTGTTAATTACGAGACAAAGGAGTCTGTTATGAAATACGATTTTGCAGCCATCGAGGCAAAATGGCAGAAAAAGTGGGAAGAGACGAAGCCCTACGCCGCCGTCACCGGAGATCCCAGACCCAAGTTCTATGGTCTGATCGAGTTCCCGTATCCGTCGGCAGCGGGTCTTCACGTGGGGCATCCGAGACCCTTTACGGCGATGGATATCATCTGCCGCAAAAAGCGCATGCAGGGCTATAATGTCCTCAACCCCATCGGCTTTGACGCGTTCGGTCTGCCGACTGAGAACTTCGCCATCAAGAACCACATCCATCCGGCGATTGTGACGAAGAAGAACATCGAAAACTTCACCCGTCAGCTCAAGATGCTCGGCTACAGCTTCGACTGGGACCGCGTCGTCGACACGACGGACCCCGAGTATTACAAGTGGACGCAGTGGATTTTCCTGCAGATGTACAAGCACGGGCTTGCCTATAAGACCACGATGCCCGTCAACTGGTGCACGAGCTGCAAGTGCGTGCTGGCAAACGAAGAGGTCGTCGAGGGCGTGTGCGAGCGCTGCGGCGCGCCGGTGATCCGCAAGGAAAAGAGCCAGTGGATGCTGCGCATCACAAAGTATGCAGACCGCCTGATCGACGATCTGGATTTGCCGGGGCTGGACTACATTGAGCGCGTCAAGACCCAGCAGAAAAACTGGATCGGCAGATCTACCGGCACCGAGGTCACCTTCAAGACCAACACCGAGGATGACATCACGGTCTACACGACCCGTGTCGATACGCTCTTCGGCGTGACGTATACCGTCATCTCCCCGGAGCATCCGCTGCTCAAAAAGTGGCAGCCGCTGATTCAAAACTGGGCGGACGTCGAGGCGTATCAGCAGGCGGCGGCAAGAAAATCCGACTTCGAGCGCGGCGAACTGAATCACGACAAGACCGGCGTCCGGCTCGACGGCATTGAAGTCGTCAACCCCGCGACGGGCAAGGTCGTTCCGATGTTCGTTTCGGACTATGTCCTCATGGGCTACGGCACCGGCATCGTCATGGGCGTTCCGGGGCATGACCAGCGCGACTGGGACTTTGCAACGAAATTTGGTCTGCCGATCGTCGAGGTCGTCAAGGGCGGCGACATCACCAAGGAAGCGTTTACCCTGAAGGACGACACCGGCATCATGGTCAACTCCGGCTTCTTAAACGGCATG
>DPCD01000023.1:0-249 GCA_003516765.1 Clostridiales bacterium
CGGCGTATAGACGAGCTTGAGGTCTTCGATGCCCTCGCCGCCGCCCACGCGCTGGGCGTAGACTGCGTCGACAAACGCCTCGAGGCAGCTGTCGGGGATCTCGATGATTTTGCCCGCGCGCTTTGCCTCGTCGAAGTCCATGTACTTCGGACCCGTAAAATAGTCGAGCGTCTCAATGATCGCCAGCACCGCGTCCGCCGTCTCGGGTCCGATCTGGCAGCCGTCTGCGCCGTAGACCTTGTAGCCGTT
>DPCD01000023.1:456-744 GCA_003516765.1 Clostridiales bacterium
GACCTTGTAGCCGTTATACTGCGCGGGGTTGTGGCTTGCCGTCACGTTGATGCCCGCGCCGCAGCCGTAATAGCGCACGGCAAAGCTCAGCGCCGGCGTCGGCTCCAGTCTCGGGTAGAGATAGACCGTCATGCCGTTTGCCGCAAGGACCTGCGCTGCCACTTTGGAAAAGAGCGTGCTGCCCACGCGGCTGTCGTAGGCGATGGCAACCTTCTGCGGAAGACTGGTTCCGGCAAGCCAGGACGCCAGACCCTGCGTGGCACGCGCCACGGTGTAGATGTTCATCCG
>DPCD01000023.1:920-4908 GCA_003516765.1 Clostridiales bacterium
TAGATGTTCATCCGGTTCGTGCCCGCGCCGAGCACGCCGCGCAGTCCTGCCGTGCCGAAGGCGAGGTCGCAGCCGAAGCTGTCGAGAATTTTCTCTGCGTCGCCCTCCATGGCGGAAAGCTCTTTGGAAAGCGTCGCGTCCAGACCCGGCTGGCTGCGCCAGGTCTCATACCGCTGCATTGCAAGGCTCATATAAATGCCTCCTGTTTCTCATTTTCATACTGAAATTATAGGCAGGTTTCCTTGCGCCCGTCAAGTCAAAATCCGGGGGATTTTTTGTAGGATTTCTGCTTTTTACAGCACGCCCAGTCCCCGCGCCAGAATCGTGATGAAGTCCTGCACATTGGTGACGATTGTCGTCGCCGCCAGACTTCCCCGGTCGAGCAGCTTGTTGACCACAAACTCGTCGGCGTCCACGCTGTAAAGATACACCGGGCGCACCGTGCCGTCCGGAAGCACCCGGAACGACGGGGTCATGTTGCCTGCGGCAATCGTGTGGAGCATGGTGGCAAGGCAGATGATCGTCGTGCATTTTTTGACCAGCTTTCGCATTTCGCTCTGCCCCCGGTACGCATCGCCGATAACCTCGGGAAGCGGTCCGTCGTCTCGAATCGAGCCGGTGAGTACAAACGGGACATGGTTCCTGACGACGCTGTACATGATGCCGTTGTCTATTCCGTAGTCGTTCAGGAACTGCGCGATCGAGCCGCTGGCGCGCACCTTGTTGATCACGTCCAGATGGTTATAGTGCCCGTTCGGATGGGATTTCTGGGTGTAGATATCCTGCCCAAGCGCAGTGTGAAGCAGCGCGCCCTCTAAGTCGTGCGTCGCCAGCGCGTTTCCGGCGAGAAGCCCATGCGCATAGCCGTTTTCCATGAGTCGCTGCATGGCGCGTCTTGCGTCGTAGTCAAATGCGAACGCAGGTCCCATGACCCAGAGGATGTTTCCATGCTCCTTTTCATAGCGCAGAAGCTCCATCAGATGATCATAGTCTCTGGCGTAGGATGTCTCGCGGCTTCTTCCCTGCCGGAAAACGAACTGATCGTCGTGTTCCTCGCCGGCAGATGCAAAGCCCTTCGTGTGCAGGTAAATCCCGTCCGCCCCCTTTTCGGTTCTGCCCAGAATCACCCGGTCTCCCCGCTTAAGATTTCGGTTTTCCACGACGTCGAGCCGTCCGTCCGCGCGAAGCACAACGCTCGCGTCCATCCGGCTCTCTTCGGCTAAGCGCCAGACGCCGCCGATTTTAAAATACTCCGGGTACATGGAGGTACTGTGAAAGCCCTCGGGCGCGACGCCGTCTTTGGGCGCGCAAGCCCACCTTGCGTCCGGTGCGGTTTTCAGCTCCGGCGCGTCGAAATCGGGCGCATGATAGCGCGGCAGCTCAAATGCCATGAAAGCTCCTTTCCCGTGCAGCTTCTTATTTCAGCGTTGCGTACATGACCGCCTTGATCGTGTGCATGCGGTTTTCCGCCTCATCGAAGACGACCGACTGCGGTCCCAGGAACACGTCGTCGGAGACCTCCATCTCGGTGATGCCGAACTTGTCGGCGATTTCCCTGCCGATGGTGGTGTTTGTGTCATGGAACGAGGGCAGGCAGTGCATGAAAATTGCGTCCGGCTTTGCCAGCGCCATTTTTTCCGCATTGACCTGATAGGCTTTCAGCAGCCGGATACGCTCTGCCCACACGCAGTCCGGCTCGCCCATGGAAACCCAGATGTCGGTATACAGAACGTCCGCGCCCGCTGCGCCTTCCGTGATATCCTCCGTGAGCGTCACGGAGCCGCCGCTTTCCGCGGCATACTGCTTTGCAAGCTCCACCAGCTCCTGCGCCGGGAACAGCTCCTTCGGCGCGCAGGCGGTGAAGTGCAGTCCCATCTTCGCGCAGGCAATCATGAGGGAGTTGCCCATATTGTTGCGCGCATCGCCGAAATAGGTGAATTTGAGTCCCTTGAGCGTACCCTTCTTCTCCTCGATTGTGAGAAGGTCTGCGAGCATCTGCGTCGGGTGGAATTCGTCGGTCAGACCGTTCCAGACCGGAACACCCGCGTTCGCGGCAAGCTCTTCGACAATTTTCTGGCTGAAGCCGCGGTATTCGATGCCGTCGTACATTCTGCCGAGGACCTTCGCCGTGTCGGCAATGGATTCCTTCTTTCCCATCTGGCTGCTGCCGGGGTCCAGATACGTCACGCCCATGCCCAGGTCACGCCCGGCGACTTCGAACGCGCAGCGCGTGCGGGTCGAGGTTTTTTCAAACAGCAGCACAACGTTTTTGCCGTCCAGATAACGGTGCGGCGTTCCGGCGCGCTTGAGGTCCTTGAAGTTGTGAGACAGATCGAGCAGATACCGGATTTCTGCCGGCGTGTAGTCAATGAGCTTCAAAAAGTGTCTTCCTCTGATGTTGACAGGCATAAAATCTATCTCCTTTATAAATGGAATTGCAAAAATCACAGGCTTATGCGCTCCAGCGGCATGCTCATGCAGCGCGGACCGCCTCTGCCTCTGGACAGCTCGGAGCTGGGCATTTCCAGCGTCTCGATGCCGCAGTCGTTCAGAATCTGATTTGTCACATAGTTGCGGTCGTAGACCAGCACCACGCCGGGGCGGAGACAGAGCGTGTTGGACCCGTCGCTCCACTGCTCTCGTTCTGCCGCAATGGGGCTTGCGCCGCCGCAGCGGATCAGCTGCACCCGCTCCAGATGCAGATACTGCTTCAAAATGTTCTCCAGCGGCGCCTCCAGCTTCCGCGTCCGGATTGCCGTCTCTCCCCTGCCGGTCAGCTCATACACGCTGAGCGTGCCCAAAATACCGGGGTGGACGGTGAATTTGTCCGTGTCCACCTGCGTAAAAACGGTATCCAGATGCATGAACGCGCGCGTTCTGGGAATCTCGAAGGCAAGGACGGTTGTGATCGTACTTCTCTCGTCGGCAAATATGCGCGCTGCCAGACGCTCGATTGCCTCAGGCTGCGTCCGCTGGGACATGCCGACGGCAAGCACGCTTTCGCTCAGATTCAGAATGTCGCCGCCTTCGATGGAGAAATGCTCCTGCGGCGTATAATAGAGCGGAACCTGCCCGGCAAAGTCCGGGTGATATTTGAGGATATAGCCTCCGTAGACCGTCTCACGGTTTCGCGTAGCGGAATACATGTGGTTGAGACTCACACCCCTGCCGATGCAGGCAAACGGGTCGCGCGTAAAATAGAGGTTTGGAATCGGCGGCATGAGAAAGCGCGTTTTCTCGCGCACCAGACCTGAAAGTCCCGGTGCATGGCTTCCAAAAACCTCTTCATACATCACGCCTGCCATCGTCTTTCGCACCAGCGCTTCGGCATCCTGCACAGACAGCAGATATTCTGTCAGCGCCTCACGGTAGCCGCGCGCGCTGCCGCCCGCCTTTTCGATGACGTCCTGAACAAACGGCTCGCGCAGAGACGGCTCGCGCGCCAGAACCTCAGCCGTCAAAGCGTCGAGATAGACGACCTCCGCCCCGTTTTCGCGCAGAAGCTCCGCAAAGCGGTCATGCTCCTGCTGCGCGCGGTGCAGAAACGGAATGTCGTCAAATAGAAGCTGCTCCATCGTCTCCGGGCTCAGGTGTTCCAGCTCCCGCCCCGGGCGCTGCAGAAGGACCCTTCTGAGCGGTCCAATTTCGCTTGTCACATGAATCGGCACGGCGCATCCTCCTCGGGTGTATTTTCCCCAGTGTACCAGATTTTTCTTTCCATTGCAACCAGCGGAAATCATAGAATTGCGGCAAAAACAGCCTGCCCATTTGGCGCGTTTTTCTGCATTGCCGCCCGAAGTGCTACTTTACCGTGTCCTGTCATATACTCCAAATAGCAGCTGCACATACACAGCCTGGAGGTGCCCTACATGACAGAGGATCTGGAGAAACGAGCAAGGGAGCTTGCTGTGTACCTCATCGAGCGCCGCACAACCATCCGCGACGCAGCCAAACACTTTTCCGTCTCCAAATCGACGGTTCACAAGGA
>DPCD01000084.1:0-430 GCA_003516765.1 Clostridiales bacterium
CACTTTGAAGTAGTTGCTCATGGGGAAAAATCCTTCCTTTCTTTCACGCGGCGGGAACCCCGTGCCCCCGCCAGTTCTGCCTTTATTATAGGAAAGAAGCCGGCAAAAGGCAAGGCTGGGAAGGGGTACGAAATCCACAAAAAACTAACAGATTTTTTTGCGACCTAAACGATTTTTTACGATTTGTTCGATATTGTAGATTGACATCCGAAAACAGCAAAAAGCAGACGAATTTTGTCCGCCGGACAAGGGCAGCCGGTTCGCTATGGCGGAAAGCAATTGACTTTCCGGTTTTCGGCAGATATAATAATCAGGTGAGACAAAATAAAGTGCGAGGAGAGATACGCATGACATATCCGATGACCATCGCGGGCATCAAACGCGAGCTGCCGCTTTGCAAGGTGGCGGACGATTTCTACATCGGCGCATT
>DPCD01000084.1:635-2326 GCA_003516765.1 Clostridiales bacterium
GACGATTTCTACATCGGCGCATTTATCATGTTCGGCGACGCGGAAATTACCGTTGCCTGCGCCAAAGAGCTGCTGGCGCGTGCGCCAAAGGAGTACGACTACCTGCTCACGGCAGAGGCAAAGAGCATTCCGCTGATTCACGAGATGGCGCGTCAGTCCGGCGCAAGCGAATATTTTGTCGCGCGCAAGGGCATGAAGGTCTATCTGACCGACCCCATCCATGTGCAGGTACGTTCCATTACGACGCAGCACGATCAGGACCTGTATCTGTCTGGCGAAGAAGCAGCGAAGATGAAGGGCAAGAAAATCCTCATCGTCGACGACGTGATTTCCACCGGCGAGAGCCTGCATGCGCTCGAAGAGCTGGTGCATCAGGCAGGCGGCGAGGTCGCAGGTCGGATGGCGGTGCTTGCCGAGGGCGACGCACAGAAGCGCGAGGATATTGTCTACCTCGAAAAGCTGCCGGTTTTCAACGCAGACGGCACGGTCAAGGGATAATCGCATACATATATAAAGACTGCCATGCAAGCCATGGCAGTCTTTTTTCTTGCCTTTTCCGGGAATTTCTGGTATGATACTGTAAATATCATTTACGGGAGGGCGTTTCCATGACGCTGGGACAGAAGCTTCGACAGACCCGGCTTTCCAAGGGACTCAGCCAGAGTCAGGTAGCGGGCGGCTGTGTGACGAGAAACATGCTCTCGCAGATTGAAAACGATCAGGCATTGCCGTCGATGCGCACCCTGGAGCATCTGGCGCGGGCGCTGGATGTGAGCGTGGGATGGCTGCTGTCAGACGAGCAGACGGATGCGGCGCTGGAAAAAATGCGCCGGGCGCGCACGCTGTTCCGGGAAGAAGATTATGCCGGATGCCTGGCGCTTTTTGCGCAGGATGCGCCGTCCGGCGATGAGATGCTGCTACTCTGCTCGCAGGCAGCGGGGATGCTGGCGGCGCAGCGACTGGCGGCGGAGAATTTTTCCGGTGCAAAGGAGCTGGCGCAGCAGGCACTGGACTGGAACCGGAAGGGGCTGTATGCAAGCGCGCAGGTGCAGATGCAGGCGCTCGACGTGCTGGCGCGCTGTGCGATTCAGGAAAAGCAGGCGGACGAGGCGGTAGAGCGTTACCGGACGTTCTATTTGGAACGGCAGAGCGCGGTGCGGTATCATTTTACGATGGCGCGGTTTCATCTGCAGCAGGAGCATATTCAGGCGGCAGAGCGCGAGATCTGGTCGATTGCGGAGCTGCCGGACGCGCAGCGTGCAGAATATCTGATTCTGCGCGGCAAAATCGCGGCTAGGCGCGAGCAGTATGAAAACGCGGCGCTGTATTTCCATCAGGCGCAGGAGCTGCCGCTGCAGCGGCTTCTGGAGCGGGAACTGTATGAAGGTCTGGAGGTCTGCTGCCGGGAGCTGGGGGATTATCAGCAGGCGTATCTGTACGCCTCGAAGCAGCTGGCAATGCAAAAAGAGACGGGAAAAGGAGAACACGCATGAAAAAACGGACGTTTTTGGCAGGGCTTGCACTTTGGTGTGCGCTTTTGCTCTGCGGCTGTCAAAAAACCGCGCCGGCAGCACCTGCGCAGGAGGCGGCACCCGAGCCGGAGGCGGCGGAAGAAACGGTTTTGCTGCTGGAAGAACCTGCGCCTGTGGAGCCCGAGCCGGAACCAGAACCAGAGCCGTTTGCGGCGGGGG
>DPCD01000084.1:2546-2954 GCA_003516765.1 Clostridiales bacterium
GCCGTTTGCGGCGGGGGAGGAACTCCTCCTTTTCGGAATCCGGGCACCGACGCTGACGGATGGAGAAGCGCTCTATGTAAAGGCGGAGGAGTTTGCCGCCTGCGCGCAGCTTTCCTGCGTCGTGACGGAAGACGGCGTGATGCTCCGATGGGACGGACGCGAGGAACTGTTCCCCATTTCGCGCCGCGATCAGCTGCAGCCGGGCGATGCCTTTTTGCAGGACGGCGCAGCGTATGTCGAGGCTTGCCTTGCGGCAGAACGCTTCGGCTTCGTGTCCGGCGAAGCGGAGGACGGGACGACATATTTTGCAAAACAGCTGACGCTGGACACGCCTGCGGAAAACGTCAACGTACCGGTTCTGATGTATCACGCGGTGAGCGACGATCTGTGGGGCTACTGGGATCTGTT
>DPCD01000084.1:3178-3656 GCA_003516765.1 Clostridiales bacterium
CTGTGGGGCTACTGGGATCTGTTTGTCAGCCCCGAGACGATGGAGCAGGAGCTTTTGTATCTGCAGGAAAACGGCTATGAGACGATCTGGTTTGAGGATCTGTCTCATGTGGAGGATTTCGAGAAGCCCGTGATTCTGACATTTGACGACGGGTATGACGATAATTATACCGAGCTTTTCCCGCTGCTGCAGAAATACAACGCCAAGGCGACGATTTTTGTCATTCCCAAGGCAATCGGCACGCCGCACAAAATGACAGCGGAGCAGGTGCAGGAGCTGTCGCGCTCGGGGCTGGTGTCGATTCAGAGCCATACCTATTCCCACGGAAACCTGAGTACGATGGACGAGCAGACGCTGATTTTTGAGATGGAGCAGAGCCAGAACTATCTCGCTGCCCTTACCGGGCAGGTGCCCTACGCGGTTTGCTACCCAGAGGGGACGAGGAGCGAGTTGTCCATCGAGGTTGCCAGGCGGTATT
>DPCD01000084.1:3785-8349 GCA_003516765.1 Clostridiales bacterium
GGAAAAACGGAACGGAGTGCATCGAGGTTGCCAGGCGGTATTATGATTATGGGCTTCTGATGAACGGGCAGCTCTATAACACATCGGACGATCCCATGCGTGTCAAGCGCTTCTATGTGCCGCGCGGCTATGATCTGGGAAGCTTCCGCTGGAGCGTGCAGGACGCAGGCACAAGCCGAAACTGGTAAAGCAAAACAGATGCGCACGCCTGGCAGGGAAAGTGTGAAAGGGGCGGTCTTGGAGCCCCTTTCGCGTCCAATCAAATAAAATTTTGCAAGCCGAAATCTTCGGCTTGCAAAATTTTTGGGCTGCAATGACGCACGCAGTGTGTCATTGCAGATTGAGTTTTTTGCGCAGCATGAACCAGGTCAGGACATACAAAATGGCGCCGATGACGAGCTCGTAGACAAAGAGGCTGGTAAAGAGCAGATGTGCCGTCTTGATGGTGCTGTCCAGAATCGCGGGGGTGAGCAGCGGCGTGACAAGCTCCACGGAAGCCGAAAAGCCGAAGAGCGTGACGATCTGCAGAACGGTCTGGATGACGAAGTAGAACACGACGGACAGCAGCGTCTTGTGCGTTGCAAAGCTGTTGCCGATGGCAATGGGCGCGTAGAACATCAGGCAGGCGGTCACCATCGAGACCAGCAGCACGCCGAGCAGCTCAAGCATGTAGAGCGCGCCGTTGACCATATACTCCCGGTTCACGGAATCGAAGAGCGTGCGGACAAATTCCGGAAGACCCGCAAACATGCCGTCTTCATAGACGGTAAGGACAAGCGCCAGCGCATCCACACAGAACACGGCAATGAACCAGAGCATGGACACCAGAAGCTTCGACCACAGAAGCTGGTGGACGCTCACGGGAAGGGTAAACATCAGGTAGCCCTCGTCGGTCATGAGGTTGTTGCGGAAGCGCATGACCATGAGTACGACGCTGAACACCGCCGTGCCGATCAGCGCAAGAAAGAAGGCGAGAATCAGCAGCGTGTTGATGACTGTTATGAATTTCGAGTGTCCGCTCTGGACAACGGCGCTTGTCATGCGCGTAAAGACGCTCAAAAGAAGCGTTAACAAGAGCAGCGGCAGCATCGTGCGGCTTGTGGCGCGCAGCTCGTATTTCATCAGTTTTCCCAGCATTTGAATACCTCCCGGAAAAGCCCGTCAATGGATTTGCCCTGCTGCTCGCGGATGTTTTCGCACGAATCGTGCAGCGCGATCTGCCCGCGGTTCAAAAAGACGACCTCGTCAAGCACCTGCTCGACATCGCCGATGAGGTGCGTGCTGATCACGACGGCAGCGTCGGGGTTATAATTGGTTAAAATGGTATGCAGAATGTAGTCGCGTGTGGCAGGGTCCACACCGCCGATCGGCTCGTCGAGCAGATAAAGCTTCGCTTTGCGGCTCATGACAAGAATCAGCTGGACCTTTTCCTTCGTGCCCTTGGACATCTGTTTTAAGACCTGATTGGGCGCGATATGAAGCTGGGCGAGCATCTGCTCGGCAGCCTGGCGGTCGAAGTCTTTGTAGAAATCGCAGAAGAAGTCCAGCACCTGCGTGACCTTCATCCACTGGCTCAGCGCGATGCGCTCGGGAAGATAGGAAAGGACCGCGTTGGTCTGGGGAGACGGCGCTTTGCCGTCAATCAGAATCTGACCCTCCGTGGGCTGCAGCAGCCCGGCGGTGAGCTTGATGAGCGTTGTTTTGCCGCTGCCGTTGGGACCGAGCAGTCCCACAATCCTGCCGGGGTCGATGGCAAGATCGATATGGTCGAGCGCCGTGACGCCGCCATAGGTTTTGGTCAGCTTGTTACATTCCAGAATCGGCATGAGATGATTCCTCCTCACTTTCATTGAACGATTGCAGCAGGACGATCACGTCGCCCACGCTGTAGCCGAGAGACTGCATGTTCGACAGAAACTCGGCGACCTGCGTCTTTGCCAGCGCCTGCCGCGCGGATTTGATCTCGTCGGCGTTTTCGGTGACGTATTTTCCGGTTGCGCGCTGGGTATAAATCAGTCCCTCGCGCTCGAGCTCGGAAAACGCGCGCTGGACGGTGTTGGGATTGATGCCCGCCTCGGCGGCAAGCTCGCGCACCGAGGGGAGCTTTTCGCCGGGCAGATAGCGCCCGGTGATGATGCGCCGCTTCAGCGTGTCCATGAGCTGGGCGTAGATGGGCAGATGGTCTTGAAATTCCCAGGACATATCGTACCTCCTGTGTTACTGTATTACGTTGATAATACAGTAACACAGCGATACAGCTTTGTCAAGCGTTTTTGCAGAATTTTTTAAGACTTCAGCAGGTGGCGAAGCGGAAGGGAATATGGTATACTGGAACAGAAGGATCAGAACACAGCTGCGGAACAGGAGAAGCATATGAAAAAACGACTCGTTTGGATTGGCATGATTCTGCTGGCACTTTGCCTTGCGGCGTATTGGATTGTACCGAACTGGATTCTGGCGAAGCCCCGCGAGGCGCTGATCGAGCAAATCCGCGCGCAGCTGCAAACCGACTGGCAGAGTGACGACGTTTCCTTCGGCGGAGAGGGCGCATATCTCAGCGAGACGGTTTTATGGTTCACGATTGAAACGCCGGAGAACACACAGTACAGAGCCGCTGTCTGCCGCCGGCTGGATAACGGGCGGTACCGGCTGACGAAAATCGAAACCCCGAGCGTTTATTGCGCGGATATCGTCTCGTATCTTGCAGTATACCTGGTCAACAATCCGGCGTGCCGCGCGATTATCACAAAGGACAACGATTCCGACCGGGAGACTGGAGTCGAGCTTTCTCCGGAAGATCTGCCGTATGTCTATATCATGGACCCGTCGTTTTCTGCGAGCAGCACCGGCTTTTACGATGCGGCGGGAGAGGAAATGCAGTTCCGATAACATGGAGTGGAAGATAAAAAATGCCGGGAGGTGGGCGTATGTACCAGAAACGAAAAGCAAAGAGTGACCGCGAGCGGTTTTTGGAAAGCTTCAAAAAGAAGGTCGGCTGCGCGCCGGAGGTGTATGTGCGGCGCAAGCTGGCGGCGGGAATGCAGGAAGAGGAGCTGTCGAAGCGCTATGACATGCTTGCCATCGAGATTGCGCGCAGAGCCTCCTGCACAGCGATTCGCTACGCAGAGGTTCTGAAAACGCCGGAGCCGAAGGAAGTACACCGGCAGAAGGCGGCGAGCTTCCGGGTGCCGGTGTGCGAAAAATGTGGGGCAAATATGGTCCTTCGCACCGGGCAGTCCGGCGCGCGCAAGGGAAAGAAGTTCTGGGGCTGCTCCAATTATCCGGCGTGCCGGTATACAAAAAATATCGAAGAGAAGAACGTATGAAAAATTTCAAACTGACCATATCCTACGACGGCTCGCGCTACTCCGGCTGGGAGCGCCAGCCGGGACGGGACACCATTCAGGGCAAGTTAGAGACCGTCCTCAGCCGGATGGCAGATGCAGAGGTCAATGTCATCGGCGCGGGCAGAACCGACGCGGGCGTGCATGCCCGGGCGATGGTTGCAAACTGTTATCTGGAAACCGAACTGCAGCCGGACGAAATCCGCGACTATATGAACCGGTATCTGCCGGACGATATCTGTGTGGACGAGGTGAAGCTTGCCGCCGACCGGTTCCATGCCCGATACCGCGCGGTGGGAAAGCTCTATACCTACACCTGCTACGTGGGCGCGACGAAGCCGGTTTTCAACCGCAAATACGTCACGACGCTCGATTACGTGCCGGATGTGGCGGCGATGCAGCGAGCGGCGGTAATACTGACAGGCGAACATGATTTTAAAAGCTTCTGCTCAAACCCGCAGATGAAAAAATCAACGGTGCGCATCGTCGACGCCATTGAAATCGTGCGCAAAAAGGACTACATCTACTTCAATTTCCACGGCACCGGTTTTTTGCAGAACATGGTGCGCATTCTGGTTGGAACACTGTTAGAAGTCGGACAGGGAAAGCGGACAATAGAAAGCGTGCAGGATACACTCGACGCGCGCGACCGGACGACCGCAGGCTACACCGCGCCGCCGCAGGGCTTGAGCCTGATGCGTGTAGATTATTGAGTTGGGGGCGTATTCTTTTGTTGGAAGAATACGCCCTGAGCGCTTGACGGGAAGGAAGGCTCCGGCATGGAAATGGATTTTGTCACGCTGACGCAGGAGAATCTGGACCGCGAGCAGCTTTGCTGCATTGTCCGCACCAAAAAGCCGCACCCCGGCGTGGAGCGCAAGCGCGCGTGGCTGCGAGAGAGAATCCGCGAAGGACATGTGTTTCGCAAGCTCGCGGGAAACGACTGCGCGTTTATCGAGTATGCGCCCATCGAGACGGCGTGGGCGCCGGTCGAGGGAGAAGACTATCTCTATCTCTACTGCCTCTGGGTGCAGGGTGCGCCCAGGGGGCAGGGCGTCGGGAAGGCGCTGATGGAATCGTGTCTGCAGGACGCGCGGGCGAAGGGAAAAGCGGGCGTGTGCATGCTGGGCGCGGAAAAACAGAAATCATGGTTGTCCGATCAGCGCTTTGCCGAAAAATTCGGCTTTCAGACGGTCGACACGGCGGGAGAATACCGCCTG
>DPCD01000150.1:0-3365 GCA_003516765.1 Clostridiales bacterium
TCAAGCTGACCTTCGACTACTCGAACCTCTCGGGCGAGTATCAGGAGGGGGAGGACGGGCGTGCGGTGTCGGCGGGCAATATGTACCGGCTAAACATTTCCGGTCTTTGCTCCGCGCAGAACTACACCTACGCGACGAGCGGCTTTCTCGATAAGACGCGCCTGGAGGAATGGATCAGCGCGAACAGCGCGTTTATTCCGCAAAGGTCGCTGGAAGACACCGGCGGGCAGAAAACCTACGATCTGGTGTGGGTAAAAGCGGCGGAGGGCGACGACGTGCAGGCGATTGCGAAGGTCATCCGCGACGCGGGCTTCAACACCTACAGCCTGAACGATATGCTCGAAAGCGTCAAAAAGCAGTCGAACCAGATTCAGGGCATGCTCGCGGCAATCGGCGCGGTGTCGATGCTCGTGTCCGCGATCTGCATCGCAAACACGATGATGATGTCCATCAACGAGCGCCGCAAGGAAATCGGCGTTCTCAAGGTGCTGGGCAGCGAAATGACCGACATCATGTTCATGTTCATGGTCGAGACGCTTCTGGTCGGCATTGCGGGCGGACTTTTCGGCATGGGGTTGAGCTTCGGTATGCGCGAGCTGATCCCGGTGCTGTTTTCCGACATGGACGTGCGCAGCATCATTCCGGTCTGGCTGGTCGTGGTGGGTCTCGGCTTCTCCGGCATCGTGGCGCTGCTATCCGCGCTGGCTCCCGCGATTGGCGCAATGCGCATTTCGCCGTTGGAAGCCATTCGGGCGGAGTAATTATTTGTGTATTCTTCTCCGGTTTACCGGAGTGGAATAAATATATGAAAATAGAAAGGAAACAGAAAAATGAAAAAATTTTTAGCGATCCTTCTCGCCATGGTCATGGTCCTTGGACTTGGCACAATGGCAATGGCAGCTGCACCGAATGAAAAGGTGCAAATCAACAACATGATGGTTGACGCATCTCTTGTTGAAACACAGAAAGAGGAAGTTGCAGAACCGGAGATGGTCGCACCAGAATCCATGATTGTAACGACTGCGTTCGACCCCAGCACTAATCCCGGCTTTGCTCCTATTAAGAACATCACTGTGGACTGGGCAAATTCCACGGTAGAAGCCATTGGCGCAATGCAGGGACGTGTCCGCTATAATCTCACGATGCCCGGCGCAGCTAATAGCCTTACTGGTAGAACGTTGACGTTCACTTTCTCCAACCGTACAAGCGTCATTGGCGATATTATTGTTACTATGGGCACAAAAACTTGTAGCGCGGGCATTAACGAATCTGCGACGATGCAAGTAGATCTTACCGCAGGCGAACAACTCTTCACGGTATCCTGGAATGATGCGGGTACGCAGAAAACTGTTACTTGCGCACTCTATGTAACAACGCCGGACGTGGCAAGCGTTGAACTTACCAGTCTGACTGTTGCTGGAACCCCAGCAACCCCTGACAGCACGACAGTTGGTGGTGTTACTCGCTATAGCTATACGGCAACCCTTCCGACCGGAACTGCAACAACAGTTTTGGATGCAGCAACCGTAGTTGTCGTTCCGCAGAATTCTTCTGCAACAATGACGCTGAAAAACTCTGACGGCACAGTTGCAGCAACTGGATCCAAAGCCAATGGTGCATACACCTTCTCAAATGTCAACTTTAATGCCGGTACGAAGACTCTAACAGTTACTTGCGGTGACTTGACACGGGACTACCAAGTGTCTGCAAGTATTTCCGGTCGGAAAGTAAATGTTTACATTGCAATTCGAACTTATACGGTCTCGGACTGGTTAGATGGCACCAGCTCGACTTCCGCAAATTATTATAATTATGTTGCAAATGGTTATGGAAGCGGTGCAGACATCTCTGATACTACGGAACGAACCAGAATCGCAGCAATTGCAACTGAACTCCAACGTTATAATACCAGAACCAATACCCTTAATACGCCTATTAGCACAAGCAGCAACAACAGGCGAATCTTTGCGGCGGATTCGTATTGTAGACTTCGCGTAGATGCAGGAAGCTCGGTTATGAGCGCACTTAAGCAATTCCTCGCTCAAGAAGGTCTCTATGAGACGGGTTCAGAAAACAATTATATTTCCTATATGGGAAATGGTACAGCTTCATCTGCACAGATCGGCGAATTTGACTGCGGATCTGCGAGTGGATGGATGTATACGGCAAGAAATGCACGTGATGATTTGAGCACACCATTGCCCAATGCAGGAGCTGCTAACTGGACAGTGTCCAACAATATGTACATTGACTGGTATTATACGGCTGCCTATGGAGCTGATTTCGGTTATTCGATGTTTGACCTTGGATAAGGCATCCATATCTAAGATGTAACCCACTTGGGACCGGCGGTGGGTGTACTCACCGCCGGTCCATTGTGGAAAGGAGTATGGAATGAAAATATCGAGACATAGCTCTGCAACCAGATTAACGGCATTATTACTGTTCATTGTTGCAATAATATCAGTCTTTTCTGCTACCGTATATGCGGATGCAGCATCACAAGATACCATCCAAAAGCAAAACGTTTATTATGGAGAAACCAGTCTCTATACGAGTTCCGATTACTGCCTCTCAGATCAGTATTTCTTCTCTGTCGGCACATTGCATTTGCCATTTGCTACCCCATTATCGCTTCCTACCGGGCGGGCATATAACGATGATGACAACTATCAGATCGCAATCGATCATGCAACGTCGTCAAACTACAGTACAATTCCGTACAAATTTACTGGCGTTAACCCAACGAACAGTTCCAGAAACTATTTGAAGATTCAAAAGACGGAATTGTGCTATACCCCTGCGTACCAATGGGCTGAAAAGGGACTGGCTCCATCTGGTACGAAACTGCACGAATTCAAGTATTATTATATTTCCAAAAAAGCCGCTCAATACGGTATCCTTATTAAAAATGCTGGAAACAAAGAAGGCGCTGCACGCGATCAGTATTATACAGACACCGAGCGCGCCGAAATTGCAAAGCGATATCAAAAATATCGCGATAAAACAGATAAGCTATATAATCTTGGCATCTCAATCCTTGGGCAAGCGAAGCAGACAGTTGGCGGCTACCATCCCCAGCTTGGCATGCTGCTTGGGAATAAAGAACTGTACGGATACCGCAATATTGTTGCCAGTCAGGAGCAAGCCGCTTTTGAGTGGTATGTAATTGAGAGAGGCTTCGACATTCAGCAGCTGGATCAATACCTCGATGAAGTGCTCGAAGATGTATATCAGTATGTTGAAACGACCAGAATTACAGCTCCAGAGTTCAGCACATTCGAAATTGACGGTTCCAAAGCGCGCATTGATTATGAAAATCACACGGTAACCCTCAATCAGGCGTTTGGTGATGATTGGTCTGC
>DPCD01000150.1:3562-6504 GCA_003516765.1 Clostridiales bacterium
TGGTCTGCTGCAACCCCGGTATTTACAACACCGGAAAATATTTACTGCGAGCTAATCAGCGGTTCTCTGAAAAAGGGAGACAATACGCTCGTTTACAAGCTGACACCGTATTGCCCCTATTCGGGTGTTCTCTACAATGGGACGCATGGGTATACAGATTTGAGTCAGCAATGGACAGTTACCATCAATCGAGGGAAAAATCCGTTTAATGATATTACTTCGTTCGGCGTAAAAGACAAAAGCGGCAAAATGCGCTATGGCACGGTGCAGACGCTGGATAACTCGACAACCGGAAATACGATCACGCTGAATCTGTCTCCCCAGACGGGTGTATCGGCGGGCGCAATTGCGCCAATCATCCAGCACCTTGGTGAGAAAGTCAGCATTCAGACCGGAGCAGATACTTGGGAGGAAATCACGGCGGGCAAGACCTATGATTTCACATTACCTCGTATAATCCGGGTGGAAAGCGCGCCAAAATACGGACTCACAACAGAGTATACCGTTACCGTGACCAGTAATCCTTCGTCTGAGCGCGAGATTTTAAGCTATCAGATCGGGCAGGCAGTTGGTACAGTCGATCAGAAAAACGGCAAGATCTCAATTGAGATACCATATGCCGCAATTCTGAGTGATGAACCTGTTCGCATTACCACATCCGATTTTGCAAAGGTAACAAGCCCGAGCTCTTTAAAGGTCGGAAATCAAAACTTCTACACGGTTACTGCAGAAGATGGTACAACAAAACAATACGAGGTTACCATCGTCCGAACAAAACCGGCGACCGGCAACAGCATCGTTAATTTTTCCTATGGCGCGATCAGTGCCACGATCAATGAATCTAACGGAAACATTGACATGGTTGTTCCTTACGGCACAGATCTGACGAAGCTGAAGCCATCCGTGGAAGTATCTACGTTTGCAACGGTTTCTCCTATTTCGGGTGCGGAGGTCGACTTCTCCAAGTCCGACACGACGCGAGTTACATATACGGTCACATCGCAGTCCGGGACGCCCAGGCAGTACCATGTAAAAGTTACAAAAGCTGGAAAACCGGAATCTGCCCCATACAGCGATATCCTCAAAAAAGCGCGTGAAAATATCATCACGCTCTACAAGAGCTACAATGATGGTAAAGATCATGACGGAAAATGCGGATATGATGATTGGGAGCTGATGAACCTCGGCTTTGCGGAATGCAAAACACCGGTCACGCCGGGAGAAGCACTTCCGTATGGACTGAATATCTACGATCATATATTTGCAATCAATCCGACTAAAATGACAGACTATGGACGTGTCATTATGATGCTGACCGCACTCGGCATCAACGCAAGTAATCTTGACAGCTATGGCGATGGAATGCCATTTAAGGATTCCAAAGGAAAGGTTGTCACGAACCTGGTGGAGGAGCTCTACAAATTCAGCGGTAGCTATACCATCAACGGTCCGATTTTTGCCCTAATCGCGCTGGACATGGGCAATTATACCGTGCCGAAGGACGCAAAGTGGACGCGCGAGAAATTGGTCGAAACGATTCTTGCACACCCCTATGGCTCAGATGGGTTTGATATTGATATGGTTGCCATGCTGATGCAGAGCCTGTATCCGTATATCAATGACCCGACCTATGGCACGCGCGTGAAAGCCAAAATGCAGGAAGGCTATGACATCATTCTTGGCTATAAAACCGCACCGGGCGTCAATTCCATGGGTTCAGATTACAGCTTCTATAGCTGGGGCACAACAAACAGCGAGTCTGCGGCGCAGGTTATTTGCGCAATGTGTGCAATGGGTGTTGACATTGGAACAGACCCGAACTTTGGCGCCTACAGTACAGGCGATTACACAAAGGACCAGGGCGTCATTCCGTACTGGCTGACACATTTCCTTGTCACAAAAGCGGATGGGTCTATTGGCAGCGGCTTCGGCCATGCAGATACCGGCTTCAACAAAATGGCGACGTATGAGAGTATGTATGCCCTGCAATGGTACCTGAACTTCTATGAAAACGGCGGAGCGGACGGATTCCCGTATTCACTCTATGCCGGGCGCTTTGATTTTGCCCGCGCACTGAGCAAAGAATGCAGCATTACAAAGTTCGTTCTGGAAGGACAGGAGGGTACGATCCGCGGCGACAGTATCGAAATCCGTGTTCCGGACGAAATGCCGCTGAATAATCTGACGCCAGAAGTTACGGTATCGGAGGGTGCAAAGCTGATTGCACCAAAGCTTCCTGCTACGTTTGTTGCCGGAGCACCGACGGCTTTCACCGTGCAGGCAGAAGACGGCACCTCGAAAAAAACCTACGCTGTCACGCCGGTCTATGACGCAAACGTCAAGGGCAAGGGCACGACGCTCTTTACCGACACGATCCAGATTCAGAACGAGGATCTGGCGGACAAGGACATGGAGGATATGCAGGTCACGAAGAATGACGACGGAACGACCGATATTCTCATCACCATCGTGCCCGGTGTCGACACGACAAAGCTGCGCTTCAAGGCAGACATTTCCTACAAGGCGACAGCAAGCATCGACGTAACCGGCAAGAGCAACGTTGATCTGCACGACTGGACGGAGGTTGTTGTGACCGCCGAGGACGGCGCAACGACCGCAAAGTACCGCGTCAAGGTCGTAAGCCAGACGTTCGCGTCCATCACAGAATTTGTGATCAAGGTCGACGGCGTGGAATACGGCGCGGTGATTACGGCGACCGGCGCGACCGGCACGATCCGCTTCGTCGGTATCCCCGACACGGCAGACCTCACGCGCGTTGTGCCGACGAAGCTCACGCTGGGCGAGGGCACGACAGAGGTTCTTCCCTCCGCGTCCGCGCCGCAGAACTTCGCAGAGGGCGCGGAGTACACAGTCAAGGGCGAGGGTCTGCGAACCAGAACCTACAGCGTCGTGACCAGCAGCAAGGGCGGCGGCGGAGACGA
>DPCD01000146.1:0-292 GCA_003516765.1 Clostridiales bacterium
CCCTGCCGTTCTGCTCACGTGCATGTGCAGACCGGAAGACCGCGAGAAAATGGTCGCGCTTCTGTTCCGGCACACGACAACTCTCGGCGTGCGCGAAGCCGTCTTCCGCCGCTATACGCTTGCGCGCGAAAGCCGGACCGTTCCGACGCCTGACGGTTCCGTCCGTATAAAAGTCTCCTCCGGCTACGGTGTGCGGCGCGAGAAAGCCGAGTTTGAAGATCTTGCAGAAATCGCGCGGAAAACCGGAAAGAGCCTCGCAGAAATTCAAAAAGACATTCTATAACGAAACGGC
>DPCD01000146.1:553-763 GCA_003516765.1 Clostridiales bacterium
AAAGCTGCGGCGCGCTTGCGGATTTATGCCCAAAGCCCGCGCAATCCGACCGGACTGCGCGGGCTCTTTTATGCTTTCGGATGATATTTGTTGTAGACGGATTTGAGATTCTGCTTGACCAGGTGCGCGTAGACCTGTGTCGAGGAAATGTCGCTGTGACCGAGCATCTCCTGAATGGACCGAAGGTCCGCGCCGTTTTCCAGCAGATGC
>DPCD01000146.1:1006-4714 GCA_003516765.1 Clostridiales bacterium
CCGCGCCGTTTTCCAGCAGATGCGCGGCAAAGCTGTGCCGCAGGGTATGCGGCGTGATATCCTTGTCGATCTGCGCCTTTTCCTGGTAGTATTTGATAATTTTCCAGAAGCCCTGCCGACTCATGCGCTCACCGGACACGTTTACGAACAGAGAATGCTCCGACGGTGTTGCCAGCATTTTGAGCCGCACGTCGTCCATGTAGGTGTGGAGCGCCTGCACCGCTTCGGGGTAGAGCGGAATAATGCGCGTCTTGCCGCCGGACTCGCAGCGGATGAAGCCGCCCGTGATGCTCACGTCGTCCACGTTCAGGTTGATCAGCTCACTGACGCGAATGCCGGTTGCATACAAAACCTCGAGCATCGCCTTGTCGCGGCAGCCCTTCATGTCGCTGGTGCGTGGCTGCTCGAGCAGCAGCTCGACCTCTTTGCCGGTCAGAATCTGCGGCAGCTTCTTTTCCGCCTTCTCGACCTTGATGTTATGTACCGGATTCTGCTCGATCTCGTCCTCGCTGAGCGCAAACAGATACAGACTCTTGAGCGACGCCAGGCACCGCGAGACGGTCGCCGGAGATTTTCCGATCGACTGCAGCCACTGCATGTAGGCGCTGACCACGCTCTGGTCGGCTTCGAGAACATCGACATCAATGCCGGACAGATATGACGCATACTGCCGGATGTCTCGCATGTAAGACGAGACTGTATTGGCAGAGGCGTGTTTGGTATGGATGAGGTAGTCTTCGTATCTGGCAATGATGTTGTCCATGTTCTGACCTTCCAAACTTGCGGCGCTCGTGCATGGAACCGTGCAAACCAGCTGCAATAGCCGCCGCAGCGCCCGCCGACCACAAGATGTGGTGTGCATCAAAGCAAACGGGCGCATGCAGGTTTTTTCTGCCGGACAAGTCGGGCAAACGCACGCCGCAGCGTATTCCCGGAGAAAAGAAGTAAATTATGAAATCCGCGTTATTTCTACCAATGGCAAATCCGGGAAGTGTCCTTACTATACCGCAAATCGCTTGAGATTTCAAGAAAAATCCGAACTTTTCGAAATCTTTGTAAATTATGACAAAGTGTTATGTCAATGGTATTATGTAAAATTAGCAACTCAGAGCTGTCCGAAAATCGAACTTTTCCGGAATCTCTACCACATCTGGTGGCGTTTGCGGCGCGGCGGTTCCAAATATGGTTTATGAAGGATTTCCTGCGCGCGTGATTCATTGTGTAAATACAATTTACTATTCTGCAGGATGCAGGATTTCTTTCATCGGCGGTGCCTTCCGCGTTTCGGCTTCCCGCTGACCAGCAGACATGCCAGCGTCGATGCTGCCAGCGCAGGCGCCGCAACCCAAAGCACGCCATCCGGCGGCGCGCTCACAAACAGCAGATTGCCAAGCAGCAGCACCAGCAGATACCCTGCCGTACACGCCAGCGTAGAAAGAAGCCTTCGCTGTGAAAAGCCTCTCGCTGCGATCAGACTCCCCGCAAACGCTGCCAGCGCGTTGGCGCACAAGCCCGCAGCCGGAATGCTCCTCTGCCCGATCACACCGCTCAGCACCAGCGCAGACGCGATTGCCGTCAACACAAGCAGGAATCCCAGATCTGCCGCACTTCCAATCGCAAGCTGCGCCGGAACGCTTCGCGCCCCTTTTTTCCTTGCCATACGCTCCCCTCCTTTTTGCTACAGCGTATGTCCATTCCACGGCTTTTATACCCTGCTTGTACTGCATGCAGTTTCGTTTACCATAATCATAATCCGCAAGTTATGCGGCGCAACTTATTCACACTGTACACAACGTTTTCCACAGCTGTTTCTCCGTCTGATTGCAATAATTTTTTCGATTATTTCCAGATTATAGTCCGTTTGAAAAATGAAGCACTCTATTTCATAAAGGTGCAAAAGGAATTGACATAATCTTATTTTTATTTACATAATGTAGCCTTTTGAAGCCGCGCCGTCAAAAAAGACGCACCGCAAATCGGTGCGCCTTTCAGGCTGTTCTGTTTTATTCGTAGGGCTGCTCGATTGAGCGCGTGGCAAAGGCGTTGAGATCCTGCCCTGCCCTTGTTCCGGCAAGAAACTCGTAGTAGCCCTGGCTGCCGATCATCGCGCCGTTGTCGCCGCACAGAGAAAGCGGCGGCGTATAGAGCGCTGCGCCGAGCGATTCGCATGCCGCCTTAAAATCCGCGCGGATGCGGGAATTTGCAGCGACGCCGCCGGCAATGGCAAGTTTTTTGTAGCCGCTTTCTTTGAGCGCCTGCATCGTGCGCGGCACCAGCATCTCGCTGACCGCCTTGGAAAACGACGCGCAAAGAGACGGCACATCGACGCTTTCCCCCTTCTGCTCATGCATGTGAATGAGGTTGAGCGCTGCCGTTTTGAGACCCGAGAACGACATGTCCAGCGGATTTCCCGAAAGCTTCGTGTGCGGCAGCGGGTATTTTTCTTCATCGCCTGTCTTTGCGCACCGGTCCAATGCAGCGCCGCCCGGATACGGCATGCCGAGCACGCGCGCCACCTTGTCGAAGCACTCGCCCGCCGCGTCGTCGCGCGTGGTGCCGAGAATTCTGAAGTCCGTGTAGCCACGCACATCGACAATCAGCGTATGCCCGCCCGAAACGACCAGACAGATGAATGGCGGCTCCAACTCCGGATACGCCAGATAGTTTGCCGCGATATGCCCGCGGATATGGTGAACCGGCACAAGCGGCAAATCCAGCGCATAGGCGACAGCCTTCGCAAAATTCACGCCGACCAGCACCGCGCCGATGAGCCCCGGCGCATAGGTGACTGCGATGGCGTCCAGATCCCGGCGCGTCAAGCCGCTCTGCACAAGCGCCTGATCCGCCAGACCATAAATTGCTTCAATGTGCTTGCGCGATGCAATCTCCGGCACCACGCCGCCGTAGAGCTTGTGCAGCTCCACCTGCGAGGCGATGCAGTCGGTTAGGATTTCCCGTCCGTCGCGGACGATGGCAACCGCCGTTTCGTCGCAGGAGGATTCGATCGATAAAATATTCATGCCAGAGCGTCCTTTCTGAGGATGCGCGCATCCTCCTTCGGATGAAAATAGTAGTTGGGGCGTCTGCCCACCTGCAAAAAGCCGAGCGAGGAATAAAGCCGGATGGCGGGTTCGTTTGAATCGCGCACCTCAAGGGTCAGCGACATAACACCTTTTTCGTGAAGCTGCCGGCAGAGCGACAGAACAAGCAGCCGCGCAATCCCCTGCCGCCGCACCGTCTCGCGGACGGCAAGATTCATCATATCCGCCTCATCCAGAACGCTCTGGCTTCCGACATAGCCGAGAACGGTATCGCCGTCTTTTGCAACCAGCCAGAGACTCAGCTCGTTTTGAAGCTCATTTGACAGGATCTGCGCAGACCAGGGGTCTGAAAAGCATGCCGCTTCCAGCGCCGCTACCTGCGGCACATCGTCCTGCATCATGGGTACAATTTTTATATCCATCACTTCGCCTCATACCAGCTTGCGCCGCTCTTTGCCTCGGCAAGCAGCGGCACGGAGAGCTTTGCCACCTGCTGCATCTGTTCGGTCAGAAGCTGTGTGACCTGCTCGCGCTCTTCGATGGGACACTCGACGATCAGCTCGTCGTGGACCTGCAGAACAAGCCGGGCTTGCAGCTTCCGCTCGCGCAGGGCGCGGTCGACGTGCAGCATTGCCAGCTTGATGATATCCGCCGCCGTGCCCTGAAT
>DPCD01000075.1:0-2699 GCA_003516765.1 Clostridiales bacterium
TCAGCACGGAAAGGCATATCCATTTTCAGGGAATTTTCCAACAAATCTTCCAACAAACCGCCTAAAACGAGCGGATATGGGATAATATGGGTTAACACATTGTAAAACGGATATGACTGAAAACTCCTTTGTTTTCAATGCTTTTCGGCATTTTATAACACGAATGGATACCAGTTAATGGAGCCCCAGCCATTTTGGTAATGACGAGGTCGGCAGTTCGAATCTGCCCAGCAGCTCCAAAAACCGGTTTACCGCATTGCGGTGAACCGGTTTTTCGTATCTTCCGGTATTCGAACTGCCGACCTCATGCGCCGAAGGCGCAGATTCCATCCGGCAACGAAGACTGCATTGGAATGCCCCGGTACGGTGAAACGCCGCGCTGGGGCATCGGATTTTAGGCAAAAAGAGCAAAGTGTCCGATTTGACAACACTCGCATGCCAACTGCCCATATTTTTTCCTCTGCGCCCGGGGTACAATTATAAAATAAGGACGGATCTGTCCGCTTTCCCTGCAGACAGCAGGGATGAAAAAGGAGCACTTATGAAAGCATTTATCATCTGCCTTTGCTATGCCGCCGGACTCGGCGTTTTATCCTTCTTCCTCGGAAGGCTGCTTCCAAAGCGCTGGCTGCACCCCGACAAATTTCCCTTCCGCACCTACGCATGGGAAGAAAAACTCTGGAAGGCGCTGCAAATCCGCAAGTGGCAGGCAAAGGTGCCGGACATGAGCAGGCTTTTCAAAAAGCTCATGCCAGAGAAAAAGCTCACGCAAAAGACCGCGCAGGACTTACCCTTGATGATTCAGGAAACCTGCGTTGCCGAACTCACGCACGGGCTTTTGTGCTTTGCCGGGCTGGCACTTCTGAAAATCTGGCGCGGACCCGGCGGCGTCATTCTGACCGTGATTTATATTGTATTCGGCAATCTGCCGTTTCTGCTCATTCAGCGCTATAACCGCCCGCGGCTGCAAAGACTGCTGGAAAAGCAAAGCCGCCGCGCCAATCGAAAGGAAGCCTAAGCATGCGAACCCTGATTTTAAGCTGCAACACCGGAGCCGGACACAATTCCTGCGCAAAAGCCATTCAGGAGGTCTACCAGAGCCGCGGCGACGTGTGCGATATTTATGACGCGCTGCTGTTTATCTCCAAACGCGCCTCCAAATTCATCTCCAACTGGCACACGCGGATTTACCTGCACGCGCCGAAGATTTTCAGTTCCGGCTACGAAAAGGCAGAAGAAAAAGACGACCTGTTCCGCGAGGGAACGCCCGTCTACAAGTACATCACCTCCGGTGCAGACCGCATGTACGACTATATTGTCTCCGGCGGCTACGACAACGTCATCTGCACGCACGTCTTTCCCGCGCTTGCGCTCACGGAAGTCCTCCGCCGCCATCCGGACCTGAAGATCACAACAAGCCACGTCTCAACCGACTACACCTGCTCTCCCTGCACGGCGGACTCGAAGCTGGACTGGTATTTCATGCCGTCCGCGCTTTTGAAAGACGAATTTGTTCAGTGCGGCATTCCGGAGGACAAGCTTGTCGCCAGCGGAATGCCCGTTCGGAAAGAATTTTATCAGATCCGCGACAAAGCCGGGGTAAAAAAAGCACTCGGAATGGAACCTTCCCAGACGCACCTGCTTATGATGTGCGGCAGCATGGGCTGCGGGCCGATGGAGGAAATCACGGAGGTTCTGCGCGGCAAAATGCGAAATACCGACGTGCTTTCTGTGGCTTGCAGCAAAAACGAGACGCTTCTGAAAAAGCTCACAAGGCTATCTGCCGATTGCCCGAACATTCGGATTCTGGGGCAGATCGACAATGTGCCGAAGCTCATGCAGGCGACCGACGTGTTTCTCACAAAGCCCGGCGGTTTAAGCACCAGCGAGGCTGCCGCAGCAGGGCTTCCGATGGTGTTAATTGACGCCGTCGCGGGCTGCGAGGAGCATAATCTGGACTATTTTCTGCGCGCCGGAATGGCTGTGACCGGAGATACGCCGGAGAAAATTGCAGACCTGGCGCTTCATCTTGCGCATGATGAAAAGAAGCTGTCTGCGATGCGCAGGACCATGCAGGCTGCAAACGCCAGACCAGCCGCAGAAGCGATCTATGATTGGCTGCAAGCGCACCATGAATAAAAAATCGCGCCTTAAAAGACGCGGCAGGCAGCGCTATGTCTTCTTTACAGAAACTCTGTACGCCGGAATTCAGCCATTGGTATCATCACAAATCAATTTGCAGATCTTGGCTGGAATACGCTCATAGAAAAAGCGCCTCGCAGCGCCGGAATTGTAATTGGGTCTGTCGTAAATTTTGCGGGATCCACGATATCCGCTGTTGTGAATTTGGGCATATCGATTGCTGCAACGTTTTACGTTCTGCCCGGCAGAACGGCACTGCCCAGCCAGACAAAATGGTTTTTATATGATTACTGTAAGACGTCCGCCGCAGACAGGCTCTGCCATGTAATGGGTAGAAATTTTTGATAAAAACGTTGCATCCTGGAAGATACTCCTATATAATCAAAAAAGAAATACTGTCAGATTACAGTATTTCTGACTATAAAAAGGAGGGGATTCCATTGAAAAAGATGAAACTGCTGCTTTTGACCATGGCAGCGGCAATGCTTCTTACAGCCTGCGGCGGAAAGACTGCGGGTACGTCTTCCGGTTTCAAGAGCCATTCCGTAACGGAGAAA
>DPCD01000075.1:2897-3844 GCA_003516765.1 Clostridiales bacterium
TCCGTAACGGAGAAAAAGATTGCCGCGGATCTGGCGGAGGCAAACCTTCTGACGGCGGAAGGATTGACGGCAGATACCATTACCGGCGTTACGCTGCTTGCGGAAGAAAAGGACTCTGTTGGTCAGACGCTTTATGAGGCGAGTGCTGCGCTGAAGCTTGGCGAGATATCGGGTACCATGCACTGCCTGCTTACCTATTCGGACGGAGCGCTTCTTCAGGCGCAGGTGCTTCAGGATACGCAGATCGACCCCGTGCCGGACAGTACGCTGACAGACGATGCAAAAACTTGCGAAGCCCTGCCGCTTGGCGACCTGCGCATCACAGACGCCTCGGTCGACCGGGTCTACAGCAATACCGACGTTTCTGTCTGCTACGCCGAGGTGCGCGTTTTGGGTGAGGGCGAGGGATTTACCGCCGAGTATTGCGTGGAGCTTCGCTACATGCTCACAAACAGCGGCTGGCAATTGCAGGATTCTGTGATTCTGACAAGCAGCGTCGTGCCGGCGCAGGGCATCGATGAAGAACAGGCGCGCCTGCTTACCGCGCAGTATCTTGGCGTGGACGACTGGATGCTTGTACACGAAAATACGGAGCTGGCGCTCGAAAACGGCGAAGAATGGATCACGTTTACACAGAACGAGACCTATGCCTATCTCACCATTTACCAGAGCTATGTCATGCATTTTGTTTTCTCGCCGGACACGCTTACCTGGCAGCTCGACGGACAGAGCGATGCAGGGCAGCGGCAAATGATCTGGGATATCGAGGGACGGTGGAGCTGCACCGGAGACGATACGACCGTCCGGGTGTTTGAAGATACGGACTATGTTTATAGCTTTACTGCCGATATTACCGATCTCGGAGACGGCAGGTTCCAGATCGACTTCGATCTTGCGCCCGGTTTCTATAACAGCAACTACAAAAACGGTACGGTTTATTTTGATAC
>DPCD01000075.1:4052-4238 GCA_003516765.1 Clostridiales bacterium
GCGGAGGCTGAAATCGATCTCTACAGCGGCGTCTGGGAGATGGAGTCTGACACCTCCGGCGGTACGTATTTCTGGATTAACGCGGAAGACGGTCTGTTTGCCGGTAAATCCGGGTTCTCTTCCTATCAGCTCGAACGGAACTGAACCATCCGCGCGCCGCAAATTCCATACCAATACAAAAGCAGG
>DPCD01000094.1 GCA_003516765.1 Clostridiales bacterium
CTCCCAGCTGAGCTATACCCCCAGATATTTCCAAATGGGTTAAGAAGCAAGATATGAAGTTTTAAGGTTAGGGACGGGGGTACGTAACCGTCATGCTTGGGCTCCCAGCTGAGCTATACCCCCATCGGCGAGAGTTATTCTAACAGATTCCGGCGGAAAATGCAAGTGTTTTCTCGAGAAAATTTGAAAATTACGGCGATGACGGAAAACACGGTGCGTGCGTCGGCATTTTGGCAGAAAAACAGAGTATGTTTTTGTGAAAACGGGGTCTGCCAAACAGCGCGCATTTGTGATAAAATACAGAAAACAGCCATAGGCTGCTGGCAGAACGCCTGTTTCCGGTACGATGTGCCGAAGCAGGATCAACGGCGAAAGGAAGACTGTACATGAAAACATTACTCAAGGGCGGCACGGTGGTATCCGGCAGCGGATCGCAGGTCTGCGACGTGCTGATTGACGGCGAGAAAATTGAACGGGTTGCGGCGCAGATTACCTGCCCGGAGGCGAATGTGGTCGATGTGACGGGAAAGCTCCTGTTCCCGGGCTTTATTGACGCGCACACGCATTTTGATCTGGACGTCTGCAATACGACGACAGCGGATAATTTTGACACCGGTACCCGCAGCGCCATCCGCGGCGGCACGACGATGGTCATTGACTTCGCCTGCCCCAACAAGGGCGAGAGCCTGCAATACGGGCTGGACCTCTGGCACAAAAAAGCCGACGGCAGATCAAGCTGCGACTACAGCTTCCACATGACCATCGACGACTGGAATGACGCAATAAAGGCAGAGGTGCCGAAGATGTTCGAGCAGGGCATCTCGTCGTTCAAGATGTATATGACGTATCCGGCAATGATGATCGGCGACAAGGACCTTTTCTATGCGCTCGAGGAAATCAAACGCTTCGGCGGCATCGCGGGCGTCCACTGCGAAAACGCGGGCGTCATTGACGCGCTGATTGAGCAGCACAAGAAAGACGGCAAAATGAAACCTGCCTCGCACCCGGAGTGCCGCCCGAACGCGACCGAGGCGGAGGCGGTGGCGCATCTGCTGCGCATCTGCGAGGTGGCAGATACGCCGGTCGTGATCGTCCATCTGAGCACGAAAGAAGCGCTGGGCGAGGTTCTGGCAGCAAGAGCGAGAGGGCAGAAGGTCTATGTGGAGACCTGCCCGCACTATCTGACGCTGGACGAATCCGGCTATTATGAAGAAGACTTCCGCAAGGCAGCGGGGTATATCTGCGCGCCTCCGCTGCGGACGAAGGCAGACCAAGAGCTGCTTTGGAAGGGGCTTTATAACGGCGCGATTCAGACCGTCTCTACCGACCACTGCAGCTTTACGCTTGCGCAGAAGGAAGCGGGAAGGGAAGACTTCACGAAGATTCCCGGCGGTCTTCCCGGCGTGGAGACCAGAGGCGTTCTGATGTACACCTTCGGTGTTGCCGCGGGCAAAATCACAAAGGAAAAAATGGCAGAGGTTCTCAGCGAGAATCCGGCGAAGCTCTACGGCGCGTACCCGAGAAAGGGCGCGATTCTCCCCGGCAGCGACGCGGACATCGTGGTCTACGACCCGGACGCCGATACGACCGTTTGCGCGGCAGACATGATCTCTGCGGCAGAATATACGCCCTATGAGGGCATGCGCACGAGCGGTTCGATTGCGCAGGTCTATCTGCGCGGGCAGCTGGCGGTGGACCACGGCGAGGTGCGCACGGGCACAATCGGCACGTTTATTCCCCGGAAGACCGGGTGCCTGTAAGCGATTCGTTGAAGCACCCTTCGGGAGTTTTTCGAAGGGTGCTTTTTGCTGCCGCCACGCCCGGCAGAAAAAACCGACCGTGTTTCCACGGTCGGTTGATGTGCAGCTGTTACGGCATAAGCGCCACGTCGCAGATGATATCCGCGCATTTGTCGACGCCCAGCGTACCGGAGTCGAGGCACAGATCGTAGTTCTCCGCTTCGCCCCAATTGCAGTTGGTGTAGTGCTTGTAGTAGACCTTGCGTTTGCTGTCTTTTTCCTGCAGACGCTTCTGCGGGGTCTGCTTTGTCTCGCCGTACAAACGCACAATGCGCTCGGCGCGATGTTCCATGTCGGAATGGATGAAGATATGCAGCGTGTCGGGACGGTCCTTGAGGATGAAGTCCGCACAGCGACCGACAATGACGCACGGACCCTTCTCCGCCAGGTCGCGGATGACGTTGGTCTGGCAGACGTAGAGCTTGTCGGAAACGGACATCGTGTCGATCAGACCCATCGGATGGGCAGAGACCGCGATATTGAACAGGAAGCTGCTGGTGACGGAGGCATATTCGCCGATTTCCTCGATGAACTCATGCGAGAAGCCGCTTTCCTTTGCTACCTGATCGACCAGCTCCTTGTCATAGTAGGGAATTCCGAGCTTCTCGGCGACTTTTTTGCCAATGGTTCTGCCGCCGCTGCCGAACTGCCGGCTGATGGTGATCACTTTGTTTGTCATGGATGATTCCCCCTTGCTCTTTGGATGATTCTATTATACACCACGCGGGGGAAAATCACAATCAAAAAATTTTGTGCCGCGCGCTAAAAAATCGTGCAAATTACAAGTACGGCTGCATGGACTTGCAAAGAAGCTGTTCGGAATCGATAAGCTGACCGGCAATGGTTCTTGCCGCTTCGCTGGCGTTCGGATAGCGGTTGCGGTAGCGGATGAGAGACTTGACGCCCATGTTGCAGCCGTCGGTGATGAGGTCTGCGACAGTCTCGTCGGCAGGGGAGACGGCAAGCTTGGTGCTGGTTTTCAGCCAGGACATGCCGCGCGCCATCGCGTTTGCGCTCTTTTCAGGGATATGTTCGGCGGAAAGCAGCGCTTTCGTCTGCTTTTCGAGCGCGCGGTGGGTTTCGCGGCAGGTCAGAAGCGCCTGCTCGAGCGCCTTGTCGCGCGTCTGCCCGAGCACGTCGTCAATCGCGCCGAGCGCCATCTGCACGCCCGCGCCGCATTCCAGAAGCAATGCCTTTGTATCGTGGTTCATGTGTGATTCCTCCAGTTCTCAATTTGCAATAGGTTGTGCAAAAGTGAAAAAAGTATGATATAGTAGATGCAGAAAACTGCGCCGCACTGTGCGGCGGGAAGGAGACAGCATGATTTTTGAACGCACCGTCGCCGAGATTGCGGGCGACTACGCGGTGCTGGTATCCGAGAGCGGAACGCGCACAGAGGTGGCGCTGGCGCTGCTGCCGGACGGCATCCGCGAGGGAACGGTTTTAATCTGCGAAAATTTTGAGTACCGCATCAAAACGCTTTGAGATAAGAATGAACGAAAGGGAAATTGCCATGCCGCGTTATCTTCTCGCCCTCGACCAGGGCACGACCAGCAGCCGCGCGATTTTGTTTGACGAGGACCAGAACATCGTCTCGGTTGCGCAGAAGGAGTTTACCCAGTATTATCCCCGAGCCGGCTGGGTGGAGCACAACCCAATGGAGATCTATTCCAGCATCTACGGCGTCATGATGGAGGTCATTTCACAGTCGGACATCCATGTGCAGGATATTGCTGCCATCGGCATCACGAACCAGCGCGAGACGACCGTCGTCTGGGACAGAAAAACCGGAAAGCCCATCTGCAACGCCATCGTCTGGCAGTGCAGGCGCACCGCCTCCATCTGCGACGAGCTGGAAAAGCGCGGGCTGAAGGACTACATCAAAAAGACCACGGGTCTGGTGCTGGACGCCTATTTTTCCGGCACGAAGATCAAATGGATTCTGGACAATGTCCCCGGTGCGCGCGAAAAAGCCGAGCGGGGAGAGCTGCTGTTCGGCACGGTTGACACCTGGCTCGTCTGGAAGCTTACCGACGGCAGGGTCCACATCACCGACTACACGAACGCCTCGCGGACCATGCTCTATGATATCCACAAGCTCCGCTGGGACGAGCGGCTTCTTGAGGCGCTTCAGATTCCGGCGTCGATGCTCCCGGAGGTGCGCAATTCCTCCGAGGTCTACGGTACATGCAACATTCAGGGCGTGCAGGTGCCGATTGCGGGCATCGCGGGCGACCAGCAGGCGGCGCTGTTCGGGCAGTGCTGTTTTGATGCGGGCGAAGCAAAAAATACATATGGAACCGGCTG
>DPCD01000014.1 GCA_003516765.1 Clostridiales bacterium
ACCTTCGGATGCACCATGCCTGCACCCAGCAGCTCAATCCAGCCCTCGCCCTTGCAGGTCGGGCAGCCCGCGCCTTTGCACTTGAAGCACTGCACATCGACCTCGCAGCTCGGCTCGGTGAACGGGAAGTGGTGCGGGCGGAAGCGGATGACGGAATCCTCGCCGTACATCGCCTTAATGAGCGTCTCAAGCGTGCCCTTGAGGTCTGCCATCGTGACGCCCTTGTCGATCACCAGACCTTCGATCTGGTGGAACATCGGAGAGTGCGTCGCGTCGACCTCGTCCTTGCGGTAGACTCTGCCGGGGGCAAGGATGCGGATGGGCGGCTTTTTGATCTCGTCCATTGCGCGGATCTGCATGGGGCTGGTCTGCGTGCGCAGCAGGACCTTCTCGTCTTCTGTAATATAGAACGTATCGCTGCGGTCGCGCGAGGGGTGATTTTCCGCAATGTTCAGGCGCGTGAAGTTATAGTCGGCAAGCTCGACCTCGGGGCCGTCGAGAACGCGGAAGCCCATCGAGATGAACAGGTCCTTCGCTTCGTCGAGCGCCTTGTTCATCGGGTGCCTGTGTCCGAGCTGGACGGGGTCGCCGGGAATGGTGACGTCGATTGCTTCGGCTTCCAGTTTCGCTTCCATCGCCTTTGCCTTGAGGGCGGTCTTCGCTTCTTCGAGCTTTTCCTCAATTGCCGCGCGGACATTGTTTGCCGCCTGACCCATGACGGGGCGCTCTTCTGCCGAGAGCTTGCCCATCGACTTGAGAACGCCGGTCAGCTCGCCCTTCTTGCCCAGAAAGCGGACACGCAGCGCGTCAAGCTCGTTGGTATCCGACGCCTTGGAGAGCGCGTCTAACGCTTCCTGCCGGATTTTTTCCAGTTGCTCTTTCATAAAACAAAAACTCCTTCTTGTAATGATACGTAGTTTTGCGCCGAAAGGCATAAAAAATAGCCCTCCGCCCAAAAGGGGACGAAAGACTTTCTCTTCCGCGGTACCACCCGCATTCGCCTGACAGCGCACTCAACGCCCGTAACGGAGCAACCCGGAGAGTCCTACTGACGGTTCAGACCTCAGCTCGCGGGGGAACGCCCATACGCTTTGCAGCGGACGGCTTCCAGCGCCCCGTCCTCTCTGTTGCTGCTTCTAAAAGCGCCGGACAGCCCGGTCTCAGCTTTTAACATTCTGAAACGTATCTTAGCACAAAGGTCAGAATTTCGCAACTTAAAAATTGACTGTTTTTCGACTTTGCGGTATAATATTTGCAAAAAAAGGGAGGCGGGGCAATGGCAAAGCCGGTTTGGACGGCGGAGCGCACCGGGCGCGCGCTGGTAAAGTCGCTGCTGCCGGTGCGTTCGCGGCTGGCGCACAAGGGAGACTTCGGAAAAGTTCTTCTGCTGTGCGGGTCCAAAGGGCTTGCGGGCGCCGCGATGCTGGCGGCGCGGGCGGCGCTACGGACGGGAAGCGGGCTTGTCTATCTCGGTGTGCCGGAGGCAATCTATTCGATCTGCGCCGGCGCGTGCGCGAGCGCGGTCGTGTTTCCGCTTGCCTGTGATGCAGAGGGGAAGCTTTCTCTGGATGCAGTCCGGGCGCTCGAAGCGCGGCTTTCCGGCATGGACGCGGTCTTATTTGGCTGCGGCGTCGGGCAGTCGGAGGAGCTGCGGCTTCTTTTGAAGCGGCTGCTTCAAAATTGCCGCATGCCGCTCGTTCTGGACGCGGACGGCATAAATCTTCTGGCGCAGCATATGGATGTACTGCGCGGAAGCAAATGCCCGGTGATTCTGACGCCGCACGACGGAGAGTTCCGGCGGCTTGGCGGCAATCCCGGGGCGAAGGACCGGGTTTTCGAAGTAATGCGTTTTGCGGCGCAGACGAAGACCATCCTCCTTTTGAAAGGACACCGGACAATCATCACCGACGGACTGAACGTCTACCGCAACACGACCGGAAACCCCGGCATGGCGACCGGCGGCAGCGGAGACGTTTTATCGGGCGTCATTACCTCGCTTCTGGGGCAGCATGTGATGCCGCTCGAGGCGGCGGCAGCGGGCGCCTGGATTCACGGTGCGGCGGGAGATCTTGCCGCCCGGGAGATTGGCGAGTACGGCATGATTCCGGAGGATATCATCGAGCGCCTTCCGCGACTTTTGCGATGAACGGGTGAGGCGTTTGCGAAAAAAACTGACGGCTCTGCTTCTGGCGCTCCCGGCGCTTCTTTGCGCGTGTGCGGGAAAACCGGCAAAGCAGGACCTGGTGCAGCCGGCGCTGGATTTCCGGCAGGCGCTGCTGGAAAACGGGTGCAGCTTTGAAGCGGAGATTACGGCGGATTTTGAAGACTACGTGTACAGCTTTACACTGTCGTGTGAAGAAGAATCAGACGGCAGCATGCAGATGCGCATTCTTGCGCCCGATACGCTTGCGGGCATTACCGCGCAGATCGAAGGCGAGCGGGCGAAGCTGGTCTTCGGCGATACGGAAGCGGCGTTCGGAACACTTTCCGGGCTCGGTATTTCTCCGATGGCAGCGCCCGCGTATTTGGCGCAGGCGTGGCGGTCGGGCTATATGCAGTTTTCCGGCACAGAAGACGGGGCTTTGCATGTGACGTATCTGTGCGGCTACGGAGAAGACGAAATTCGCGTGGATACCTGGTTTTCAGATGGCGCGCCCGTGCGCGCGGAGCTTTCCTGCGACGGTCATACGACCGTGCAAATAGATGTTACAGATTTTAATTTACGAAAGGCAGAGACAAACAATGAAAGTACTCAAAAGAACATGGGCTGATATCTCGCTGGACAATCTGGAGCATAATTATCGGACATTGCGCGAGCATGTCGGAAAGGGACCGAGATTCCTCGGCGTTGTGAAGGCGGACTCCTACGGTCACGGCGCCGTGCAGGTCAGCCGGACGCTGGAAGAGCTGGGCGCGGAGTATCTGGCGGTCTCCAACCTCGAAGAGGCAATTCAGCTGCGCCGCGGCGGCGTGGGACTTCCGGTTCTGATTCTCGGCTATACGCCCCCTGAGTACGCACCCGACGAGGCAGAGATGTCCATCACACAGGAGGTCCACGGACTGCAGTATGCAAAGGACCTCAACAAGGCGCTCGAAGGTACGGGACGCAAGCTGACGGTTCATCTGAAAATCGACACCGGCATGACTCGCCTGGGCTTCTTTGCCGATCAGCCGGAGCAGACGCTTGCCGCGCTGGTAGAGGTCGCACAGCTGCCGAACCTTTACATCGAAGGCGTTTTCATGCACTTCTGCGTGTCCGACTCCAAAAAGCCGGAGGACGTGGCATTTACGAAACTGCAGCATGAGCGCTTTGTGAACATGCTGGACCTTATGAAGTCGAAGGGCATTGAGCCGGAAATCCGCCACTGCTGCAACTCCGGCGCAACGATTCTGCGCCCCGAGTACGCGATGGATATGATCCGCCCGGGCGTTGCAACCTACGGCTTCCATCCGTCGCCCGACACTGTGGGCGAAATCGACCTGCGTCCGATGATGAGCCTGCATACCTCCATCGCACAGATCCGCACCATCGCGGCAGGAAAATCCATCAGCTACGGCAGAACCTACACGACGCCGGAAGACAAGCTCGTCGCGGTCCTCCCGATCGGCTACGCAGACGGTCTGAGCCGTCTTCTTTCCAACCGCGTCACCTTCCGCATCTGCGGCAAGGAAGCGCCCGTCGTCGGCAGAATCTGCATGGATATGTGCATGGTCGATATCTCTGACATTCCCGAGGCAAAGGTCGGCACAACGGCGACGCTCTTCGGCTACGATGAGGATGGAACGCTTCTGCCGTGCGAGCGCATTGCGGACATGCTCGGCACGATCAACTACGAAATCGTCTGCGACGTCAACAAGCGCGTGCCGCGCTTCTACTACAAGGACGGCAAGCAGGTCGGCATTTTGCAGTACATTGTCTGAGCATCCGGAGGCATCCGGCATAGAATGAATTGAGAGCTTTGCGGACCGTATAAATCCGGTCCTCGCGTGGGAGAATAACAGCAGTTCCAAGCGTATTGCGATTTATTTTTCCGCGGGGTGTGAAGCGAATGGATACGAACGTAAAACGAGGCGATATTTTCTATGCCGACCTCAGCCCGGTTGTGGGAAGCGAACAGGGCGGCACACGCCCGGTGCTGATTGTACAGAACGATACCGGCAACCGGCATTCTCCGACGGTGATTGCTGCGGCGATTACCAGCCAGACCGGCAAGGCGCGGCTTCCGACGCACATCAGCCTCTCCGGTCACGACGTGGGGCTGAGCCGGGACTCCATCGTGCTGCTTGAGCAGATCCGGACCATCGACAAGCGCCGTCTGCGCGAACACATGGGACACGCGGACGAGAGCGTCATGAACCAGGTCGACTCGGCAATCGCGGTCAGCTTCGGTCTTCCCAATACGACTACCTGAAAAAAACTCCGTCCGGGCGACCGGACGGAGTTTTTACCGTATTTTTGGAGTTATTTGCGCAGAAGCGCAATGCCAGCTTCGATTCTCCGGAGCGATTCCTCTTTTCCGAGCAGCGCGCACAGCTCGGTTGCGCCGCCGGGGGTAGACGCCTTGCCGGAGACGGCAACGCGAAGCGGCCAGAGAATGATGGAGTTTTTCACGCCGCGCTCTGCTGCGACCGCAACGAGCGTTTCATAGAGCGCCTCATTGCTCCAGTCATCCTGCGCCTGCAGAACGGGCAGCAGCACAGTAAGCGTTTCCAGAGAATTTTCCAGGTTCGTCTTGGACTTCTTGTGGATATAAAGCTCAGACTCATAGTCCGGCAGCTTGTCGATGAAGTCCACACGCTCGGGAAGATCGGAGAGAATTTCGCACCGCGACTGGACCAGCGCCGCAACCTGATGCAGGTTTACCGCAGGGTTGGAAATTGCCTTCCTGAGCCACGGCTCGGCTTTCTCAAAGAACTCGTCCGGCGTGAGCTTTTTCATATACTCGGCGTTCATCCAGCGCAGCTTTTCAATGTCAAAGACAGCCGGGGACTTGGAAATACCGGAAATCTCGAAGATTTCAGCAAGCTCGGGAAGGGTAAAGAACTCGCGCTCCGCGTTTTCGCCCTTCGGGCTCCAGCCGAGCAGCGCCACATAGTTGAGAACTGCCGGTGTGAGATAGCCCTGCGCAATCAGGTCCTCGTAGCTGGGGTCTCCATGACGCTTGGACATCTTGTGCTGGCTGTCGCGCATGACGGGCGAGCAGTGGACGTAGGTCGGAATGTCCCAGCCGAACGCTTCGTAGAGAAGGTTATACTTTGGCGCGGAGGACAGATACTCGCTGCCGCGCACGACGTGGGTGATGCCCATCAGGTGATCGTCGACGACGTTTGCAAAGTTGTAGGTGGGAAGACCGTCGGACTTTAACAGAACCTGATCCTCCAGCTCCTTGTTTTCGACCGTAATGTCGCCGAAGGACACGTCGTGGAACGTGGTCGTGCCTTCCTGCGGGATGCGCTGGCGGATGACGAACGGCTCACCGGCAGCAACTCTTGCCTCCGCTTCTGCAAGCGGCAGGTCGCGGCAGGCGCAGACGTGCTTTTTGATCTCCTTGCCGGTTTCTTCTTCGGAAGGCTCCTCGTCCGATTTCTGGCAGAAGCAGTAGTACGCGCCGCCCTTTTTGCACAGGAGCTTGGCGTATTTTCCGAAGAGATCCCGCCGCTGCGACTGGATATACGGACCCACGGGACCGCCGACATCGGGACCTTCGTCGTGGGTTAAGCCGCACTCTGCCATGGTCCGGTAAATGACGTCCGTTGCGCCTTCGATGAGTCTGCCCTGATCGGTATCTTCAATGCGGAGAATGAACTTGCCGCCGTAGCGCCGGGCAATGAGCCAGGTGTAGAGCGCCGTCCGCAGATTGCCGACGTGCATGTAGCCCGTGGGGCTGGGGGCAAAGCGGGTGCGCACTTCACCCTTGGGAATGCGCGCCTCCATTTCTTCAAAAAAATCCATCGTGGATTCCTCCATTGCTTTATTCTTATCCTCCATAATATATAGTTTTTTTGGGCATCCGTCAATGACTGATTGCGAAATTTGCAGGTTTGTGATAAGATAACCTCAACTATGGAAATTTACAGAAAAGAAGGTATTACCATGGAACAGAAAAAGCGCATTTTTTCAGGCATTCAGCCGAGCGGTGATCTGACGCTGGGCTCTTATATGGGCGCAATCAAAAACTGGGTGGCGCTGCAGGACGAGTATGACTGTCTGTACTGCATCGTGGACATGCACGCAATTACCGTGCGGCAGGTTCCGGCGGATCTTCGCAGAAGAAGCCTCGAGCAGCTCGCGCAGTATATTGCCTGCGGTCTGGACCCGCAGAAGAACATCATGTTCATCCAGTCGCATGTTCCGGCGCACGCAGAGCTTTCCTGGGTGCTTGGCTGCTACACGCAGTTCGGCGAGCTTTCGCGCATGACGCAGTTCAAGATGAAGTCGCAGCAGCACGCGGACAACATCACCGCCGGTCTTTTTACGTATCCGGTTCTGATGGCGGCGGACATTCTCGTCTATCAGGCGGACCTGGTCCCCGTTGGAGAAGACCAGAAGCAGCATGTCGAGCTTTGCCGCGACATCGCCTCGCGCTTCAATAATTCCTTCCCCGACACCTTCACGCTGCCCGAGCCCTTCATTCCGAAGATGGGCGCGCGCATCATGAGCCTCGGCGCACCGGAAAACAAGATGTCGAAGTCCGACCCCGAGGGCTGCGTCTATATCATGGACAAGCCGGAAGATATCATGCGCAAGTTCAAGCGCGCCGTTACCGACTGCGAGACCGCGGTCCGCTACGACCGGGAGAATAAGCCCGGCGTGTCGAACCTGCTGACCATCTACTGCGCCGCGACCGGCAAGACCATGGAGCAGGCGGAAGCCGAATTTGCAGGGCAGGGTTACGGCGTGTTCAAGCCTGCCGTCGGCGAGGCGGTGGTCGAGTTGATGCGCCCGATCCGCGAGGAAACGGAAAAACTGCTCGGCGACAAGGCATATCTTGAGTCCATCTACAAAGAGGGCGCGGAAAAAGCGGCGTATCTGGCAAACAAGACGCTGCGCAAGGTATACAAAAAGGTGGGCTTTGTTGCCCGTTGATGGGAGTGTAACGTATGAACACCGATACGGCGATTACCATGCTGCTGGCAATGGGCGTGGCGGCAGTGGTGTCGTTTCTGGCAACGCCGATGGTCAAAAATCTTGCCTACAAGGTTGGCGCCATCGATGTGCCGAAGGACAACCGGCGCATGCACAAGGTGCCGATTCCGCGTCTGGGCGGGCTTGCCATTTTTCTGGCGTTTCTTCTTTCGGTGCTGGTCTTTGCGAAGATCGACCGGCAGATGCAGGGAATTCTGCTCGGCGCAACCATGATCGTTGTGCTGGGCGTGATGGACGATATCATGGCGCTGAACGCTTTGCCGAAGCTGATCGTGCAGATTTTAGCTGCCGGCATCGCGGTGTACCACGGCTGCGTCATTCAATTCGTCTCGAACCCCAACGTCTTTTCCAGCATGACGTATCTGAACCTGGGCTGGTGGTCGTATCCGATTACGATCATCTGGATTGTGGCAATTACGAACGCGGTCAACCTGATCGACGGACTTGACGGTCTGGCGGTCGGCGTGTCCGCCATCTCCACAGCGTCGATTACGGTCATTGCGCTCATGGTTGCCGAGACGAATGTCGCGGTTGTTCTGGCGGCGCTTTTTGGCGCCTGCCTGGGCTTTATTCCGTATAACATGAACCCGGCAAAGATCTTCATGGGAGACACCGGCGCGACGTTCCTGGGCTACATTCTCGCGACGCTCT
>DPCD01000078.1:0-283 GCA_003516765.1 Clostridiales bacterium
TTGATCGCAACTTTAACAGACATGAATAATTTCCTCCTTATTTTATCGCCGGACGGCAATCCGCCAAACCGGACACGAAACTACACATTTATCTTTCATTCTATTGAATTATAGCCCATTGTGAAGCGGGTGTCCAGTATTATATTTGCCAAAAAGAGCCTTTATATGCGCCATATTATTTACATTTTTCATAGTTCCAAACATTTTAACGCCCGGAAATCCATTTTTTGCGTCCGCCGTGATAAATGTCAGGATTTCACCCGTTCCAACACCTTCCCACAAA
>DPCD01000078.1:506-840 GCA_003516765.1 Clostridiales bacterium
CCGTTCCAACACCTTCCCACAAATGTTGTCTGTCCGTTCTCCGTGCAGAATTGCAGGTTCCCCTGCAAGAAAAACCTGCTCCATACCCTGTGCGGTCTGCCGGGGGCTGACATAGGTTCCCGCCTCATGAAGTCCTTCNNTCTGCGTCCATACCCGGCGCAAGCACGCCCTTGCCGGGAAGACGAAGCCGTGCCGCGGGCAGCGCCGTCACCTTCCGCACCGCCTGCTCCGGCGAAAGTACACCCCTGCGCACATAGCGTTCAAACAGCCGCACGTACGTTCCGTACACGCGCGGATGCACCAGTCCCTGCGTGGGATAGGTGCTGTCGGAGAT
>DPCD01000078.1:1064-1858 GCA_003516765.1 Clostridiales bacterium
GTGGGATAGGTGCTGTCGGAGATCACGCAGGTCGTCTCGTCGCGCAGGATCGCTTCGATGTCTTCTTCAGCAGTGATAAAGTCAATCATGCTCACCGCGCAGTGCTCGTCTGCCAGCAGGTCAAACGCACAGTCAAACGGGTCTTTTTGCTCCATGGCTGCAATCTGCGCAATCGTCTTTCCCTCAAAGCATTTGTGCTGCGGCAATGTCACGCTCGAAGCGACGATGTTCTCCCAGCCGACCAGCAGCGAGATATTCTCAAAGTCGCTGCCTGTTTCCATGCGATGCCGGATGTGCGCGCGGAACGAAGGCTCCCTGAGATTTTCGCTCAGAACGCCGAGCCCGCCCTCCTGGCATTCCGGCGGCAGAATATGAATCAGCTGCGTCGAGCCTGCCGTGTAGGGGTATGCGTCGCAGTAAATCTCCACACCTTCCTCGCGCGCCAGTTCCATCCGGCGCAGCATGTTTGGCGTTGAGCGGCGCCAGTTTGTCTTTCCGATGGATTTCAGGTGACTGATTTCCACCGGCGTCCGAAGCGCTTTTCCGACCGCGATCATTTCCTCAAGCGCCTGCTCCACGCCGCTTCCCTCCTGGCGCATATGGACCGTAATGGGAATGCCGCTGTTTGAAAGCGGCGCGAGCGCCTCAACCAGCTCCTCGGTCGTATAAAAGCACTCCGGCGCATAGCCCAGCCCCAGAGACACGCCGAACGCACCGTCCGCCAATGCCCGCTCAATCGCGCGGTGAATTTTCCGGTAGTGCTCCTTTTCCAGCCGCTGCACGCCGAAGCCCGC
>DPCD01000078.1:2084-2613 GCA_003516765.1 Clostridiales bacterium
TGCCGACGTTCACGGGCAGCGCCAGCGCCTTTGCCGCCTGCAGATACGTGCCCATCGAATCTGTCTGCATCAGCGCCTCCAGCGGTCCGGTCACAGGCGTGAGATAGTCAAAGATTTCCGCCTGATATGTCCCGCCGCTCGGAGCGGCAGACAAGCCGCAGTTGCCGTTTATGATCGTCGTCAAGCCTTGAGACAGCTCGGCATCTCCAAACCCGGGACGGAAAATTGCCGCATCCGCGTGCCGGTGAATGTCGATAAAGCCCGGTGTGACGAGCCGCCCCGTCACATCGAGAATGCGTCTTGCCCGCGCGTCCGTTAAATTCCCGACGGCAGCAATTTTCCCGTCCAGCATGCCGACATCCGCGCGAAAGCCTGCCTTTCCGCTGCCGTCCATGACCGTACCGCCGCGCAATATCGTATCAAAAACCATGGTCCTGCTCCTTTCCCGAATCCCACAAAAGCCCCGGGCAGCGCCCGGGGCTTTGCAGTCTTAAATCTTCCAGATTTCCTTCGCGTACTGCCGGATGGT
>DPCD01000026.1:0-261 GCA_003516765.1 Clostridiales bacterium
TGAGGGCAGCGCCCCCAAACCCCGAAATCCGCTCCGTTCGGAGCTGGCAGCGCATCCGTTGGATGCTTATAGAGCGGGAACAGCTTATCGCTGTTTCTGCTCTTTTTCATGTTTCGCCTCACGCGGTTCCGCTCCAAGAATTTTTGCGACGTTGGCCTGCACGGTCAAAAGCTCCTGCATCTCCTGTTTGGCTTTTCGGTAATCGGGATATGCCGCCTTTTTCTCGGATAGCAGCTTTGCGTATTCCTCCTGCAAGCTCTT